>UQRG01000001.1 GCA_900543365.1 uncultured Eubacterium sp.
CATATACATATTCCCGCACTTAAATTTACAATGTTTCTTAATCATACCAACAGGAGTATTCCCACCTATTTCAGTTACCTCAATAGTATCCACTTTTAAAAATTCACAAATAGAATTAAGTAAAATTTCCTTATCTCTAGTGTTAAGATACATTAATTCTTCAACTTTGTCAGAAACAACAGCATAAGCATTATTATAACATAATATCTTACCACCAAGAGCTTTATACATATTTAACTGAATATTCCAATATTCGCCACTTCTTGTTACATCACCAGTATAGATTTGAGAAAGTTTTTTAACCTCACTACACTCCTCTATTACTGCAATTTTGCCAGTTGATTTATGAGTATATTTATTAGCATAAAAACAAGTTTCATAACCTAAATTACCATAAAAATCATAGAGAGGCTTATTAGCAGGTATAAGAATTGATGCTTTCACATTATTTTTAACATCAATTTCAAAAGACTTTTTTAGTAGTTGACTCATTAATCCCTGTTTTCTATATTGAGGATTTGTAGCAGCACCATATATATAAGTCACCTTGCCGATATTTTTTAATTCATAAGGCATCATTTGAGCCATAGAAACAACCTTATTATCTTTAATCATAACAATAGTATTTTTAAAATCAAATATATTTTCAAAAAAATACTCATTAAAATCTGGTTCTTCAGGAAAGGCAATATTCCAAAGCTCCTTAATATTAGATACATCCTCTTTATTTGCAAATCTTATCATTTTAACCTGCCTATATAATTAAGAGTAGTAAATTCAGGATAATATGATTCTTTTGCCTTTCTTAAACCTTCTATACCCAAATCTTCTTCTCTGTCTACATATTTTACATCTTTACAACTATTTAAAACAAATTGCTGATTTATAACTTGATATGCTCCATTTATATTATGGTCAGCCTTTTCAATATGCACAATCATAGTATCATCAAAAGATTTAGAACCTAATGTTACAGCAACAATTCTTCCATCAATTCTCAAGATACCACCAACAATGCCTAGTTCCTTATAATTTTTAAGTGCTGTAGATGCAGCACAAAGTTCACCTAAAAATTGATTATCCAAATCACACCAATCTAATTGATAGCTAAAGAATTCTCTTACATTTTCATCATTAAGTTCTTCGTAAGACCATCTTCCTTCGTATTCCTTATAAAACTTATTAGTATGATTTTTCTTCTTATGCAGTTTTTTACCTGAAAGAGCAGCAAGTTTTTCTGCCAAGTAAACATAATCTGCATTAGCTCTATTTTCTTCAAACTTAAATTTATCTGGAAAATATTTTTCCAGTTTTTCTTTTTGTTCCTTATATATTGATACAAGTATCCAAGGTTCATTTTGATTTTTAACAAAATCAATAAGTGTATTAACCGCACTAACAAAATCTCCGTTGCCCTCAGGTACAGTATAAGAACGAACCCCATCATCACCATTACTTCTTAAGTATATAAAATCATTATATATAGCAAATTGAGTATTGTAATGCTTACTCCATATAAATAAATCAGTAAAACAATATTCACATAAAAAGTGATTTTCTTTTTTATAATATTTTTCGATTAGTGCTTTGTCCTTAATTTCTATTGGCTTAAATTCCAACATATATCTATTCCTTCATTTCTCTGTTTAGTTTTTTACACCATTTTGTCAAATTGGTCAATTTCATTAATTATTTGATTAATACCTGTCAACCAAAATTCTTTACTATAAAGGTCAATTTCAGCTATTTTAACCACATCACTTAGTAACATTGTACTTGATAAAGAAAGAAAATTGTCATAAAGATTCAAAAAGTCCTTACCCATTTTTTTATAAAGACTATAAAGTCCCTTAGAAAGTAGTGCACCAAAAGCATAAGGGAAATTGTAATAATTAAATTCACTATCATAATAATGAGGTTTGCAAATCCACATATATTTGTGTAAATATTTTTCATCAAGCCCTTTTCCATAAGCCTTTTTTTGAGCAGACATCATTAAATCATTTAACTCATTAACAGAAAGAGTACCATTTTTTCTACAATTAAAAACAGAATCTTCAAACAAAAATCTTGAATAAATATCTACTATACACTGTGTAAGTCCCATAATATCATTTTCAAGTATATTTATCTTTTCATTTTCATCGGCTAACTTTAAAGCCTCATTTACAACAATACTTTCGCAAAATGTAGATGCAGTTTCTGCAATAGGCATAGGATAAAAACTATTTATTTCGCTTAAATTAAAAAGTTTTGTATTATGAAAAGCGTGACCTAACTCGTGAGCCATAGTTACAACATCATCAAAAGCTCCACCAAAGTTTAAAAGTATTCTACTTTCACTAATTGAATGTATAGTTTCACAATAAGCTCCTCCAACCTTACCCTTTTTAGGCATAATATCAAGCCAACGATTTTCAAAGGCTAACTTAGCAAAATTCCCTAAATCTTCACTAAAGCTATAAAAACACCTCAACACAAATTCCTTTGCCTCATCAACTGTATATTCCTTATGACTTTTTACAACTGGTGCAAAAAGGTCATAAAAAGGAAGTGCACCATTGTGACCTAAAGCCCTAGCTTTAATAATAAAATAGTTTTGCAACTTATCAAGACTTTCTTCTATAGCTCCAAACATTGCCCTTAAAATATCATTATCTATTCTTGATTCAATTAATGTCATATCAAGAGGTGACTTGTAACCTCTCATATTAGAAAGAGTAATTACTTCACCCTTAATACCATTCATACAAAAAGCTACTGGATTTTCAATTTTACTATATGCCTTTAATTCTGCCTCATAAGCCGATTTTCTCACCTTACCAGATTTGTCATAAGCCAAATTTCTAGCTTGTGACAAAGGTATTTCTTCATTATTATAATCAACCATTAATGTTGAAGTTAACTGATTCCACTGTTTTTCCCATAAAAGAGAACCTGTATTTTTCATTTTAGAAATAATTGCTTCTTCAGCCGAACTAAGGGTATAATTACCTTTATTCTTAATCTCACTTAAATAAAAACTATGCTCCTTTAACAAAGAACTATTTTCTATTAATTGGTCTAAATTATCTATATTTTTAACAAAATCAACAATAGCTGTATTTTGATAAGATGTTTCAGATTCAATGCCTTCAATAATATCTATTGCCTTGCTAATTTCACTATTAGTAGTATCTGTAGTTTGTGCTAAATTGGCATATATTATAAGTTTGTTATAAGACATAACTTTGTTTTTTAATACAATATATTTTTCAAGTTTATTTTGTGCATTATCAGTTGTAACCAAATTAACTTTACACCAATTATTAAAATCTTCTACAGCTTTTTTATACTCTTTAGTATCCCTCTTAAACTCTTCTGAACTTACACTTTTATATATATTATCTAAATTCCAGTCAGTATTCATCACTATTCCTCCATTTCATAAGTTATATTAATTCTCTCTACGAAATATTTTACTACATTTATTGTTTTTATACTAGCTTTATTTTTAATTATGGTTTATAATAAATATAAGGTATTATTTTTAAAGAGAAGGGATGTGCTATTTATGCTTACCACATTAAATATGCTAGAAATGCAACTAATAATTACAGCTTCACACGGTGACCCTCATACTGTCCTTGGTATGCACGAAATGACTATTGACAACAAAGCTTGTTTAGTTGTAAGAGCTTTTATACCACAAGCTAAATCTATAACTATTATAGACGACAAAAAAACAGACAAAACATTTAAAATGGAAAAAATACATATGGATGGATTTTTTGAATGTATTATTAAATCCAGAAAAAAATGGTTTAAATATCAACTTGAAATTGAGGACTATGAAGGTCATAGTTGGACAACTTATGACCCATACTCATTTGCTCCTGGTATAGGTGAACAAGATGTTTACCTTTTCAATCAAGGTACACACTACGAAATTTACAACAAATTAGGTGCAAATCCTACAGTTATTGACGGTGTCAAAGGTGTATTATTTGGTGTTTGGGCTCCTAATGCAAAAAGAGTTAGTGTAATTGGTGAATTTAACAATTGGGACGGCAGAAGAAATGCTATGCGTCTTTTAGGTACTTCTGGTATATGGGAAATATTTATACCCGGACTTCAAAACTGTGATAAATACAAATTTGAAATAAAAACTACAAGTGGTGAATTAATACAAAAATCTGACCCTTATGGCAAATTTGCAGAACTTAGACCTAGTACTACATCTCTTGTATATGATATTAACAATTACAAATGGAAGGATAGTAAGTGGTATAAGCACCTTGACAAATCCGACAAATACAATGTTCCTATGAATATTTACGAAGTACACTTAGGTTCTTGGAAAAGAGTTGAAGATGAAGATAACAGATTTTTAAGTTATTTAGAACTTGCTAATGAACTTATACCTTATGTTAAAGAAATGGGTTATACTCATATTGAAATTTTGCCTATTGAGGAACATCCTTTTGACGGTAGCTGGGGATATCAGGTTACAGGTTACTATGCACCAACAAGTCGTTATGGCAATCCTGATGAGTTTATGACCTTTGTTGATAAGTGTCATCAAGCTGGTATTGGTATAATTCTTGATTGGGTTCCTGCACATTTTCCAAAAGACGCCCACGGTCTTGCTAAATTTGACGGTACTGCTCTTTATGAACATCAAAATCCTAAACAAGGAGAACATCCAGAATGGGGAACTCTTATATTTAATTACGGCAGAAATGAAGTTAAAAACTTCCTTATTGCTAATGCCCTTTATTGGATTGAAAAGTTCCATATTGATGGTTTAAGAGTTGATGCCGTTGCCTCTATGCTCTATCTTGATTATTGCAAAAAAGACGGAGAATGGATACCTAACAAGTATGGTGGCAGAGAAAACCTTGATGCTGTAGAATTTATGAAACATATGAATTCTGTAATAACAAGCAAGCACCCTAATGTACATATGATAGCAGAAGAGTCTACATCTTGGCCAGGAGTTACTACACCAGCTCAAGAAGATGGCTTAGGCTTTACTCTAAAGTGGAATATGGGATGGATGAATGATTTTCTTGAATATGTTGAACTTGATCCAATTTATAAAAAATATCATCATTACAATATGACATTTGCATCAACTTATGCTTACAGTGAAAAATTTGTACTTGTATTAAGTCACGATGAAGTTGTACACGGCAAAAAATCTATGCTTGACAAAATGCCTGGCGACTTGTGGCAGAAGTTTGCTAACTTAAGAGTAGCTTATGGTTTTGCTATGGCTCACCCAGGTAAAAAGCTCTTATTTATGGGTGGTGAATTTGGTCAATTCATTGAGTGGAATGAAAAACGACCTTTAGATTGGTTTTTACTTGAATATGACCACCATCAGCAAACTCTTGATTTTGTAAAAGAATTAAATCATCTTTACCTTGATAACAACGCCCTTTGGGAAAAGGATTTTGATGGCTTTGGCTTTGAGTGGATTGATGCCGATGATAAGGATAGAAGTATTTATTCATTTATTAGACGAGGAGAAACTAAAGAAGATACTTTAGTTGTTGTGTGTAACTTTACTCCTAATGCTGATGAAGAATTTAGAGTTGCCGTTCCATTTGAAGGTACTTGGAAAGAAATTTTAAATAGTGATGATACTCGTTTTGGTGGTAGTGGTGTTATAAATACAACTCCTGCTAAGTCAGAAAAAATTGAGTGTAATCATAGAGAAAACAGCATTGGTTTACGACTTGCTCCACTTTCTGTTACAATTTTAAAGTGCATTGAAGATTAATGTATTCACCCCACAAAAAATATTGTGGGGTGATTTTTAATATAAATACAAATTTTAGTTATAACACAAACAATAATATAATATACTAAATTATATTTAAGGGAGGTTTGTGTAATGAATTATATAACTAACAAAATAATTGCTGACAAAATAGTAGGCTGTGAAAAAGCTCAAATTATACAAGAAGGCGAAGTTGTATTAAATGAAGGACAGCCAGATATTGAAACAATTCTAAAGTGCGATAGTAGAATAATATGTGAGGATTCTAAAGCAGAGGAAAACCGTTTAAGCTACAAAGGCAGATTAATAATAAATATTCTCTATTGTGGTAAGGACAAGAATGTACATAATATTTCAACAGAAGTACCTATTAATGACTTTATTAATATTGATGATGCCAATAACAAAATGTTTACCTCTGTCTATATGTCCATTTCTAATGTTGAATGCAAAAAACTTAATGATAGAAAAGTTGGATATAAAATTATGTCAGAAGTGAAAGGTACTATAACAGATACCGCAGAAATTGAAGCAATAACAGATATTTATGATATACCAAAAGAACAACAAATAACTAACACAATTACAACAACTAAAACTTTATGCCACAAAAGTGGTAGCTTTACATTAAACGAAGATATAACATTGCCAGCAACAAAACTTTCTATTGAGGAAATATTAAGTGTAGACTGCAATATTACAAATACCGAATTTAAACCACAAGATGATATTGTTAACGCTAGTGGTGATGTATCTATTACTATGCTTTACACAAGTACAGAAGGTGGTTTTCCTGAAATTTATGAGTTTGATATTCCTTTTAATATTGCTCTTGATGCAGAAAATACTGAACCTTCAAGCAATGAAGATATAAACCTTTTTGTAAAAGATTGTTATTACAATGTATCAGAAAATGATGATGGCGAACCTAAAATAATAAATATCGAAATAAATATTGGTACTAATATTCATACATCTCAAGTTGAAGAAAATGAAATTCTTGGCGATGCTTATGCACTTAATAACAACATAGCTTTTGATACAACAACCCTTTGTTATTCAAATGTTGTATGTAGAAACAGAGGACAATGCCCAGTTAAAGAAGTTGTAACCCTTGATAAAAAAAATCCTGATATGTTACAAATTTTTAGAGCCACTGGTACAGCCTTTGTTGACGATGTAAACATATATGAAAATAAAATTGTAGTTGAAGGTGCTATAAACATAGATATAATGTATATTACAGGCAATGATGATATGCCTATTGCAAGCCACTCTGATTCAATACCTTTTAATCAAACAATAGATGCCAGAGGTGCTATGGAAGGAATGGAAGCTGATATAAATGCTAATATTGCCCATATAGGCTTTAATATGCTTTCCGATAGAGAAGTAGAAGTTAGATGTGCTTTGAACACTAATACAGTAGTAAGAGATAAAAAATGTATAAATATTATTACTGATACTATTATTACACCTCTTTTGCCTGAAATAATTGATAAAATACCTAGCATAGCTATTTATGTAGTAAAAAAAGGGGATACTCTTTGGAAACTTGCAAAAAAATTTAATACAACAGTTAATGATATTGCTACAATTAATAATATTGAAAATCCTGATTTAATTTATCCTAATCAAAAGCTAATTATTGTCAAAAAGGGATAAGGAAATTAAAGTTAATAATTTCTTATAACAAATAATCAGTATACTATTTATAATGTAAATCCTATTTAACTAAAAGATTTATCAATATTTTCGACATACAAACTGCTATAATTAATTTACATTAAATAAAAAACTGCCACAAATGTGACAGTTTTTTTATTACTCTGTAAACTCACCAAATTTTCTAAATCTTTCATATCTTTCAGCAAGTAAAGTATCAATATCCTTATTACATAAAAGTGCAATTTCTGTTTCAAGCTTACCCTTTAAAAGATTAGCTGTAAAGCCAAAGTCATTTTGACAACCACCATCAACTTCTTTAATAACCTTTTCAACAACATTAAGTTTAAGAAGGTCATCAGCAGTAATTTTCATTACATCAGCAGCCTCTTTAGCTCTCTTAGGGTCTTTCCAAAGAATACTAGCAAAGCCTTCAGGAGAAAGAACCGCATAAATAGAATTTTCAAGCATCCATACTCTGTCAGTTACAGCAAGGGCAAGAGCACCACCACTGCCGCCTTCGCCAATAAATACAGAAATTGTAGGAACCTTTAACACAGCCATTTCCATAAGGTTTCTGGCAATAGCCTCACCTTGACCTCTTTCCTCGGCTCCCACACCCGGATAAGCACCGCTGGTGTTAATAAAGTTAATAACAGGTCTATTGAATTTTTCAGCCTGCTTCATAAGTCTTAAGGCTTTTCTATAACCCTCTGGATGAGGCTGACCAAAGTTCCTTTCAATATTTTCTTCCATAGTCTTACCTTTTTGAATACCAATAACAGTAACCGGTGTATGACCAAGGAAAGCAATACCACCTACAATAGCCTCGTCATCTCTAAAGTTTCTATCTCCGTGGAACTCTAAAAATTCATCAAAAATGTGTTCTATATAATCAAGGGCAGTAGGTCTTGATACCTTTCTGGCAATTTTTACCTTATCATAAGCTGGCATTATTCTTCACCTACTTTCTTAACATTGTGAAGTTTAAGAATTCTCTTCAAAACTCCAGGAAGTTTTTCTCTTTCAACAATAGCATCTACAAAGCCGTGTTCAAGTAAAAATTCTGATGTCTGGAATTCATCAGGAAGTTTCTGCTTAATAGTACCTTCAATAACTCGTCTGCCTGCAAAACCGACAGCAGCCTTAGGCTCTGAAAGTATAATATCACCAAGCATAGCATAACTTGCAGTGACACCACCATAGGTCGGGTCAGTAAGAACCGTAATATAGAGAAGTCCTGCCTGAGAATGCTTGGCAACTGCAGCACTTACCTTAGACATCTGCATAAGAGAAATAATACCCTCCTGCATTCTTGCACCACCAGAACAAGTAAATACTATAATAGCCATTTTATTATTAGTAGCATACTCAAAAGCTCTGGTAATCTTTTCACCTACTACTGAGCCAAGAGAACCCATCATAAAGCCACTATCCATAACAGCGATAACACAAGGTCTACCACCAATAGTACACTTACCAGTCTTTACAGCATCCTTAAGACCTGTTTTTTCCTGTAAGCTTTTAACCTTAGATATATAATCTGGGAAGTTAAGTGGATTTTTAGACTCCATATTAACATCAAATTCTTCAAAGCTATCTTTATCTACAATATATTTAATCCTATCTTTAGCATTCATTCTAAAAAGTTTAGCACACTTAGGACAAATTCTAAGTTTACCTAATGCTCTTTTTTCCATAATGTTGCCACAAGATGGACACTTAATGCAACCTTCTGGTATTTCTTCCTTTTTAGGAGAAGGAGTTTCCTCCTTTTTTTCTTCTTTCTTATTCTTTTTAGGCACTGTATCCTTTATTGCCTCAACCTTATCCTTAAGGCTATCAACACTTATTTTTTCAATGCCTGACTTAATATTTTCAAATAATTTCATTTAAAGCACCTCATCAGCCAATCATAAATGTAAGCTCGCCTTCAGCAACCTTTTTGTCACCAACATAAGCAATACCCTTACCAATACCTGCGTTACGCTTAATCTTAATCATTTCAACTTCAAGGCGTAATGTGTCACCAGGAACAACCTTACCTCTAAACTTAGCCTTGTCAATACCGCCAAAAAAAGCAATTTTACTCTTAAATTCTTCCATAGAAAGCATTGCAACAGCTCCAGTCTGAGCGAGAGCCTCAATAATAAGTACACCAGGCATTACTGGTTCTTGTGGAAAATGCCCTTGAAAGAAAGGTTCATTCATAGTTACATTTTTGAGAGCTACACACTTTTTGCCTTCCTCCATTTCAAGAACTCTATCAATTAACAAGAATGGATGTCTATGGGGCAAAATATTCATAATTTCCTTAATATCCATCATTATATTATTCCTCCCACTTCTTTAAACAAAGTACACCATTGTGACCACCAAAGCCTAAAGTATTAGATAAAGCATACTTAACATCTCTTTCAACAGCTTTATTTACAGTATAGTTAAGGTCACATTCTTCATCAGGAACCTGATAATTAATTGTTGGAGGAACAACTCCATTCTTTAAAGCAAGAATTGTGGCAATAGCCTCAACACCACCAGTTGCACCTAAAAGATGACCTGTCATAGACTTAGTTGAACTAATATTAATTTCTGTAGCATAATCACCAAAGGCTTTCTTAATAGCAAGAGTTTCAGAGGCATCATTAATATGAGTTGAAGTACCGTGAGCATTAATATAACCGACTTCAGTTTTTTCAATACCAGCCTCAGCCATAGCAGCCTCCATCGCCTTTGCAGCACCATCGCCATCAAGTAAAGGAGAAGTAATATGATAAGCATCGCAAGTTGAGCCATAACCAACAACTTCTGCTAAAATTTCAGCTCCTCTTGCTTGAGCAGATTCAAGAGATTCCATAAATAAAATACCAGCACCCTCACCCATAACAAAGCCACCTCTTTCCTTATCAAAAGGAATAGATGCTCTTGATGGGTCTTCACTTGTAGAAAGTGCCTTTAAAGCAGCAAAACCACCAATACCCAACTTACAAATAGATGCCTCAGAACCACCAGCAAGTATATAATCACTGTAACCGTGCTTAATACTTCTAAATGCCTCACCAATAGAATGAGTAGCAGTTGCACAAGCAGTTACAATATCAAGGCAAGTACCTCTTGCACCAAATCTAATAGCAACATTACCAGCAGCCATATTAGAAATAGCCATAGGAATAAACAAAGGTGCAATTCTTGACATACCCTTTGTAGCAAGTTTAGTTGCCTGTTCTTCTATGGTACAAAGACCACCAATACCAGAACCAATAACAACACCAAACTTATGTTTATCAATAGTATCTAAATTAATGCCAGACATTTTAACAGCCTCATCAGCAGCAGCCATAGCATAAATACTAAATAAATCAGTTCTCTTAACTTCCTTTTTATCTACAACAGTTGTTGGGTCAAAATTCTTAACCTCACCAGCACACTTAACCTTGCTATCTGTTGTATCAAAACGAGTGATTAAACCAATACCATTTTTACCATTCTTTAAGCCGTCCCAAAAATCATTAGTATTATTACCAATAGGAGTAACAGCACCAATACCCGTAACAACAACTCTTCTTTCCATTAAATATAATCCTCCTTAATACTATCTACCTATTACCATACCACCGTCAACAGTAATTACCTGACCAGTAATATACTTAGACTTAGCAAGGAAAAGTGCAGTTTCTGCAATTTCCTCAGGCTGACCAAATCTCTTTAAAGGAATTCCCTCTAATATCTGTTCTTTAACCTTATCTGAAAGAACTTCTGTCATATCTGTTGCAATCATACCTGGTGCAATAGCATTACAAGTAATATTTCTAGCTGCAAGTTCCTTAGCCACACTATAAGTCATACCTAGCACACCAGCCTTACTAGCTGCATAATTAACCTGACCAATGTTACCCGCAAGACCAATAACACTTGACATATTAATAATAGCACCACTTCTCTGCTTCATCATAATTTTGTTTACTGCTTTCATCATATTAAAGCAACCCTTTAAATTAGTGTTAATAACAGCATCAAAATCTTCTTCTTTCATTCTCATAAGGAGAGTATCTCTTGTAATACCTGCATTATTAACAAGCACATCAACACCACCAAATTCAGCAATAGCCTCATCAACTAACTTTTGAGCCTCATCAGTAGTGCTTACATCAGCTTGTACAGTAAGGCACTTAACACCCATAGCCTCAATTTCATTTTTAACTTCTTCTGGAGATGTGCTTCTATAGTTTAAAACAATATTAGCACCTTCTGATGCAAACTTAAGAGCAATAGCCTTGCCAATACCCTTAGCACCACCTGTAACAATAACAGTCTTATCTTTCATTTATAAACCCAACCCTTCTACTGTTTTTTCAAGAGTCTTTAAATCCTCTACATTATAAATAGATACATCAGCACCAACTTCCTTTGCAGCCTTTTTAACAAAACTAGACAAGGTCTTACCTGGACCCATTTCTACAAATGTGTCTACACCAAGTTCAATCATTTTCTTAACAGACTGTTCCCACTTAACAGGATTCATAACCTGTTTTGTAAGAATGTCAACAATCTGACTCTTATCCTCAACAACTTCTGCAGTTAAGTTAGTAATGACAGGAATATTCATATCATTTAACTTAATTTTATTAAGTTCTTCATTTAACTTAATTGCAGCCGGTTCTAAAAGTGAAGTATGGAAAGGACCACTTACATTAAGCATAACAGCTCTTTTAGCACCCTTTTCCTTAACAAGTTCAGCAGCCTTTTCAACAGCCTCCTTATCACCAGCAATAACAATCTGACCCGGAGCATTGTAATTAGCTATCATACATCTTCCAATTTCAGCTACCTCATTACAAGCCTCCTGAATTTTGTCAGCATCAAGATTTAACACTGCACACATAGCCCCTTGACCCTTTGGTACAGCCTCAGTCATAAACTTGCCTCTTTTTCTTACAAGTTTAACAGCCTCTTCAAAGTCCATTGTACCACTTGCAACATTAGCGGAATATTCGCCTAAGCTAAGACCAGCAACATAGTCAGCATTTAAGCCCTTTTCTTCCATTATCTTGTACACAGCATAACTAATTGTAAGTAAAGCAGGCTGAGTATACTCAGTTTCATTTAATCTTTCATCATCACCAAAGCATAAATCTGTAAGCTTAAAGTCAAGCACAGAATCTGCCTTATTAAATACTTCCTTTGCACACGCAAAATTGTCATAAAGCTCCTTACCCATACCAGAATACTGAGCACCCTGACCACTAAATATAAAAGCTGTTTTCATTTTAATCTCCTTATTTTACAAGCTCGTCAAACTGATCCATAATTTCTTCAATAATTTCCTTACAAGACTGTTCCTTATTTACCATACCTGCAATCTGACCACTCATAACAGAACCATTGTCAACATCACCAAGCTTAACAGACTTCTGTAATGCACCTGTACCAAGCTGGTCAAATCTAGCCATATCAGGCTCGTCCTTACCCATTTCTTCCTTTTCTGCCTTTAAAAAAGCATTAGCAAGCTTATTCTTAATTACTCTAACCGGGTGACCAGTTATATTACCAGTAATAACTGTAGCAATATCATTAGCCTTTATAATCTTAGCCTTATAATTTTCGTGAACAGTACATTCGTTAGCTACAAGGAAACGAGTACCAATTTGAACACCTTCTGCACCAAGCATAAAGCCGGCAGCCATACCTCTACCATCAGCAATACCACCTGCTGCAAGTACAGGAATATTAATAGCATCTACAACCTGAGGAACTAAAGCCATAGTAGTAAGTTTACCAATGTGACCACCAGACTCCATACCTTCAGCAATAACAGCACTAGCACCAATCTTTTCCATTTTCTTAGCTTGAGCTACAGATGGAACAACTGGAATAAGGCAAATATTATGTTCCTTAAACTTGTCCATAAACTTAGAGGGATTACCAGCACCAGTAGTAACTACCTTAACACCTTCCTGACATACAAGGTCAACAATATCATCAACAAAAGGTGATAAAAGCATAATATTTACACCAAAAGGCTTGTCTGTAAGTTCCTTACATTTTCTAATTTCTTCTCTAACAACATCTGCTGGAGCATTACCTGCTGCAATAATTCCTAAACCACCTGCATTAGAAACAGCTGAAGCAAGACTTGCATCAGCAATCCAAGCCATAGCACCCTGAAAAATAGGGTATTTAATACCTAACATATCACAAATTCTAGTTCTCATTAATTTCACCTTTTATATCCTTTCACTCTTTATATTCATATAAAAATTACCATTCAATAAGCATACTGCCCCAAGTAAGACCAGCACCAAAACCTGAAATAATAATTTTATCACCATTTTCAAGCATACCCTTAGCTGACATTTCACCAAGAGCAATAGCCACACTTGCTGCCGAAGTATTACCATACTCATTAATATTCAAATAAAACTTTTCAATAGGCACATTTAACTTTCTGGCAACTATATCAATAATTCTTGAATTAGCTTGATGAGGTACTATGTACTTAATATCATCAATACTTAAACCACTTTTTTCTAAAACATTATTTATACTTTGAGGGACAACCTTTGTTGCAAAATTAAATATAGCCTTTCCGTCCATTTGAAGATATTTGCTATTTTCTCTGTCTGGCTTATACAACATATTTTCTGGTTGCTTTTCATTCGCTGTTAACTTAAGTCCGTCTTGACCTTTAGCGTGTAAATCTTCACAAAGTATACCACCATTTTTTCTAGGCTCAAGTATAGCACCTCCGGCACCATCACCAAAAAGTACACAACTAGCTCTGTCACTCCAATCAACAATCTTTGATAAAGTTTCAGCACCTAATACAAGTGCCTTTTTATAATTGCCAGACTTTATAAATTTGTCTGCTATACTTAAAGCATACACAAAGCCACTACAAGCAGCACTTATGTCAAAAGCAAAAGCATTAGTCGCACCTATTGCGCCTTGAACAAGACAAGCTGTACTAGGTGTAGCATAGTCAGGAGTAATTGTACCCACAACAATAAGGTCAATATCAAGAGGGTCAATGCCTGATTTTTTAATAAGTTTTTCAGCTACATTGATACAAAGCTCAGATGTATTTTCACCTTGTGATAAATGTCTTTGCTTAATTCCTGTACGAGAATATATCCATTCATCATTTGTGTCCACAATTTTGCTCAAGTCATCATTTGTAACCACACCAGACGGCACATAAAAATCAGCAGCCGCAATACCAGTATTTAACATAATTTTCTCCTTCATCTTTTAAATTGGTTTACCTTTTTTAAGGAACTGATTAAGACTTGAAAGTGCCTCTATAAACATATTTGCCTCATAGTCAGACAAATCCACAACAAGAGACTTAACCAACTCAAAATGAAATCTCTGATGAGTTTTATAAAGTTCTTTACCCTTTTCAGTAAGACTAAGCATAAAAACTCTTTTATCAAGTTCATTTCTAACTTTGTTGACATAGCCTTTTTTTACTAAATGATTAATAGCTACAGTCAAAGTTCCCATAGTTATATCAAGCTTTTCTGCAACAGCAGACATAGTTTTAGGCAGATAGATACCAATAGCATCTACAGTATGTGCCTCATTTACAGACACATCTGCAAATCCCTCAGACTTGATAGCCGTCTGCTCACTTCTTGACATATCGTTAAAGGCACCACTTATAAGTCTGTTCAAAGTAACTATTGTACTTTCCATAAGACAATGCCTCCCTAATTATTTTGATAATCAAAGTATATACTATTTAAGCCAAAAAGTCAATATATTCTGAACCTATAAGACCTATAAGTTGCCTAATCATTAATCATACTAAGGCACTTTTCATAAAATTCAGGCATAGCCTTTTTAATACTACAAGGCTTAAAGGCTGAATTTACAAAGCAATGGTCACTTGAACCTATTACTCTAAGTTCTCCTGTTTTATCATCTACTATTTTATATGAAAAACTTAACTTTACTGGTGTAATACTCTTGACTTTAGTATGTATTTTTACAGTATCTCCATAACACGCTCCAGATTTATAAACAGCATTTATACCTAAAACAGGTATCATTACTCCCATTTTTTCCATTTCACTATAACTATAACCCAGTTTCTCCATATAAAATATTCTAGCTTCTTCAAACCACCTAATATAATTTGAATGATGAACTATACCCATTCTGTCAGTTTCATAATACTGTACTTTTCTTATATAATCTTTCATATACTCATCTCCATTAAATTGATTTATTAATTATATCATAATTTCACGAAAGTATCAAATCCACCTATTGACAACAGTTAAAACAAAGATTAAAATAATTATATGTTGAAATAAGGAGAATTTATATGGAAAAAAGACACAAAAAAAAGAAATCTTCTGCAATACCTATTGCATTTTGCTGTTTAGTTATAATGTCAATAATGATAACACTTTTTATGATGCCATTTTTTAGTATCAAAACTATAAATATTAGTGGAAATGAGTCATTAACAGTTGACCAAATCAAAAATTACTTAACCTTTAAAGAAGATGACAATATTTTCCTCTTTAGTAAAAGAAAATCTAGGAATAATATACTTAACAACCATTTTGTTAAATCTATTGAAATTAATAGGGTTTTGCCATCAACAGTTAATGTAACAGTAAATGAATATAAGCTTAGAGGTTATGTACCATATTCTGGAAGTTATTTATTTATAGATGGAGATGGCAGAGTTTTAGATGTACAAAAGAAAATTACAAAGTCATTGCCAGTTGTTGAAGGTCTTAAATTCAACAATGTTACAGTTGGTGAAATTTTGCAAGTAGATAATCCGTCAACATTTGAAACAATGGTTCACTTGTCTAAATTATTTGAAAAATATGAACTTTTATCAAATGTTATAAGAGTTGATATGACAGATGTAACAGACATTCATTTATATACTGGTAGTGTAGATATTAAATTCGGCAGCTTTGATGATGCAAACAGAAAATTACTTATGCTTATAGAAGTTCTAAAAACATTTGATACAAGTGTTCCCGGTACTATAAATCTTACAGCAGACAAGGCTACATTTGAATATATGATGTAAAAAAGTGTAAAAATTATATGAATTTTAACTTTTTTTAGGTAAAACATACAAAGTTAAAAAATATATTATTTTCCTCTTGAAATATGATATAAAAAAGGTTACAATATAATATAATTGATTTATTATGTGAAAATATGATTATTGATAAAATTTACTATGAATAGAGGATACATAGGAGGTATATTATGATTGAAGTTCTCAATGAAATGAACGATGTTGCCAAAATAGTGGTACTCGGTGTAGGCGGCGGTGGTTGTAATGCCGTAAATAGAATGTTAATATCTAACCCAGCTAATATTGATTTTATTGCAGTAAATACTGATGCTATAGCTCTTGATAATTCTATAGCAAAAAAGAAAATTAAAATTGGTGCTAAACTTACTAAAGGTTTAGGTGCTGGTGGCAGACCAGAAGTTGGCGAAAAGGCTGCTGAAGAAACTGCAGCTGAAATCTCTCAAGCTCTTGAGGGTGTTAATATGGTGTTTATTACTGCCGGTATGGGTGGTGGTACTGGTACTGGTGCTGCTCCTATTGTTGCTAAACTTGCCAGAGAAATGGGTATTCTTACTGTTGGTGTTGTTACTAAGCCATTTAAATTTGAAGGACCTAAGAGAATGAAATATGCTCTTCAGGGTATTGAAAATTTAAAGGCTTATGTTGATACTTTACTTGTTATTCCTAATCAGAAGTTAATTGAAACTGCTGATAAGTCTACTACAATGCGTGAAGCTTTTGCTATGTCTGACAGTGTATTAGGTCAAGGTGTTACTGGTATTTCAGACCTTATTACTAAACCTGGTGAAATTAATGTTGACTTTGCCGATGTATGTACTGTTATTGCTAATCAAGGTCTTGCTCACTTTGGTATTGGTGAATCAGATGATATTCAAGAAGCTGCTAAGATGGCTATTACATCTCCACTTCTTGAAACTGCTATTGACGGTGCTAAGAGTGTTATTGTAAACTTTACAAGTGGTCCAGACCTTAACCTTCTTGAAGCAAATGCTGCTGCCGAACTTATTTCTGAGGCTCTTGACCCAGAGGCAGAATTTATATTTGGTACTGTAGTTGATGAAACTATGGGAGATAAGGTAAAGGTTACTGTTATTGCAACAGGTCTTGTATCTGGTGACGAACCTAAAAAGGCAGAAAATCCAGTTGAACCTACCCCTGCTAAAACAACTGCTCAACCATCATACAGAACACAGAGTTTTTCAACATCAATGCGTAACACTGTTTCTGCTCCAACTAACACTGATGATGACGATACAGCAAGTGATTTAATAATTCCTACTTTTTTAAGAGGTAGAAACTAAGGTTTAAAATATAAACCAATTAGGGCTTTTGCTTTCGCAAAAGCCCTTTTAAAATCTTTAATTGGAGGTATACTATGTTCAGAACTAAACTTGCAGATAGAGAACTACCAGATTACACTAAAGGCGAAGAAATATTTAATATGGTAAGCCATATTGTAGGTGGTGCATTATCTGTAGTTGCTATGGTACTTTGCATTATTGTAGCTGCTTTACATCACAACCCTTGGGGTATTGTTGCATCTTGCATTTATGGTGTAACAATGATTGCTCTTTACACTATGTCTAGTATTTATCACGGATTACATAAAGGAACAGCTAAAAAAGTTTTTCAGATTATTGACCATTGTACAATTTATTTTATGATAGCTGGTTCATATATGCCAATTATATTCTGTAGCATTAGAGAACAAAGTGTAGCTGTATGCTGGATTATATTTGGTATAGAATGGACACTTGTAGCAATCGCCACAACCCTTACAGCAATTGACCTTAAAAGCACAAAAAAAATGTCAATGGTTTGTTACATAGGAATGGGTTGGACAATTATTTTCTTCTACAAATATCTTGTAGCCGGTCTTGCACCTATGGGAATTGTATTTCTTGTGACAGGTGGTTTGCTATATACAATAGGTGCTATTATATATAGCTTTAAGAAAAAATATGCCCATAATGTTTTTCATATATTTGTTGTATTAGGAAGTGTCGCACACTTTTTTGCAATAATTTTTTATGTTCTTTAATCTGTATAAATTTAATACAAATAACAAAAAATACTTCCATAAAAGGAGGTATTTTTTATGTTAAAAAAATTTATAGCAATCACATTATCCCTTACATTTGTTACCCCTGTTTTTGCAGAACCACCTGCCATAGATGCAAAATCATATATACTTATGGAAGCATCAACTGGAACAATTTTATCAGAAAGCAATTCTGACGAGCCACTTCCCCCTGCCAGTGTCACAAAAATAATGACACTTTTATTAATATATGATGCTGTTAATTCCGGTAAAATAAAATGGAACGATATGGTAACTGTGTCTGAACACGCAGCAAGTATGGGTGGCTCTCAAATTTTTCTGGAACCTAATGAACAACAAAGTGTAGAAACTCTTACAAAATCTATTGCCATAGCATCAGCTAATGATGCTGCTGTTGCAATGGCTGAATTTATAGGTGGAAGTGAAGATAGCTTCGTTGCAATGATGAATGAAAAAGCCAAAAACCTTGGTATGAAAAATACAACATTTGTCAACGCTTGTGGTCTTGATACTGAAGGTCATAAAATGAGTGCAAAAGATATTGCCTTAATGAGCCGTGAACTTATAACAAAATATCCTGATGTGAAAAAATATACAACAACTTGGCAAGATACAATTACTCATACAACATCAAAAGGAACAACAGAATTTGGGCTAACTAATACCAATAAACTTATAAAATGGTATAAAGATGCTACTGGTTTAAAAACTGGTTCAACTGGTAAAGCACTTTATTGTCTTTCCGGCACAGCATTAAGAGATGGTATGGAACTTATTGCTGTTGTTATGGCTGCACCAGACCCAAAAGTAAGATTTCAAACAGATATGAAACTTTTAGACTATGGTTTTGCCAACTATAAGCTTCAAAAAGGTAAAGATGTTGGTGAAATAGTTGGTGAAACTCCAGTTTACAAAGGAATGACAGATACCGTAAAAGGTGCTGTTGCCTCACCATTAAATATAGTAACACCAAAGGAAAATAAAGCTAAAATTGACTATAAAGTAGAATTTTCAAATGGTATAAATGCACCTGTAAAAAAAGGTGATAAAATAGGGGAAATAATATATTACAGCAATAATAAAGAAATTGCTAGATGTAATGTTGTTGCCAACAATGATGTTGATAAGGCAGGAATATATAAAAATATAGGCAGATTGCTTAAAATGTGGATATATTAATATTAAAAGGAGGAGTACTAAAGTACCCCTCCAAAAAAATACAATAAATGCAACAATGTTTAAATATTATATTTTAGTTAACACTTGCAACTAATTCTCTACCATCATAATCAATATTAATAACATCATCTGGCTGCAAGTCACTAGCAATAATCATCTTGCCAACAAGAGTTTCAACCTTAGATTGAATAAATCTTCTCAAAGGTCTAGCACCATAAATTGGGTCATAACCCCTATCAATAATATATTGTTTTGCAGCTTCAGTAACATCAATAGAAATCTGCTTGTGAGCAATTCTCTTGTTAAGGTCTTTAAGCATAAGGTCAACAATTGAACCAATTTCAGACTTTGCAAGTGGTTTATAAAATACAATCTCATCAAGTCTATTTAAAAACTCCGGTCTAAAACTAGTCTTAAGCAAGTTTTCAACCTGTGACTTAGCCTCATCACTAATTGTATTATCTGGCTGTATTCCATCAAGTATAAAGCTAGAACCTAAATTAGAAGTAAGAATTATTATAGTATTCTTAAAGTCAACAGTTCTACCTTGTGAATCAGTAATTCTACCATCATCAAGAACCTGTAAAAGAACATTAAATACATCTGGATGAGCCTTTTCAATTTCATCAAAAAGTACAACTGAATAAGGCTTTCTTCTAACAGCCTCTGTAAGTTGACCACCTTCTTCATAACCAACATATCCCGGAGGTGCACCAATTAATCTTGACACACTATACTTCTCCATATATTCGGACATATCAATTCTGACAATATTTCTTTCATCATCAAATAAAGCCTCTGCAAGAGCCTTAGCAAGCTCTGTTTTACCAACACCAGTAGGACCTAAGAAAAGGAATGAACCAATAGGTCTGTCAGGATCCTGTATACCGGCTCTTGAACGGATAATAGCCTCGCATACCTTTTCAACAGCCTCATCTTGACCAATAACTCTTTTGTGAAGAATATCATCAAGATGAAGTAACTTCTGTCTTTCTCCCTCAACAAGTTTAGAAACAGGTATACCTGTCCATCTTGCCACAATTTTAGCAATTTCTTCTTCAGTTACTTTATCTCTTAATATTTTATTTTCCTTAGAACCATTGTCACTTTTGCTTTCTTCAACTTCAAGGTCTTTCTGAAGTTCTGGCAATTTACCATATTTAAGTTTTGCAGCTTCATCAAGATTATAGTTTCTTTCAGCAATTTCAATCTGCTTAGTAACATCTTCAATTTGCTTTCTTAAATCCTGAACCTTGTTAATATCAGACATTTCATTTTCCCACTGAGCCTTCATTGCTGCAAATTGACTTCTGTATTCAGCAAGTTCTTTTTGAACATTTTCAAGCTGTTCTTTAGAAAGTTTATCATCTTCTTTCTTAAGTGCAGCCTCCTCAATTTCGTGCTGCATAATTTTTCTTCTAATTTCATCAAGTTCAGTAGGCATAGAATTCATTTCAGTTTTAATAGTAGCACAAGCCTCATCCACAAGGTCAATAGCCTTATCAGGTAAAAATCTGTCAGTAATATATCTATTAGAAAGTGTGGCAGCAGCAATTAATGCTTGGTCGTGTATTTTAACACCGTGATAAACCTCGTATCTTTCCTTTAAACCTCTTAAAATGGAAATTGTATCTTCAACTGTAGGCTCATCTACCATAACAGGCTGAAATCTTCTTTCAAGAGCAGCATCCTTTTCAATGTACTGTCTATACTCATTAAGAGTAGTAGCACCTATACAGTGAAGTTCTCCTCTTGCAAGCATAGGTTTAAGAAGATTACCAGCATCCATAGCACCTTGACCCTTACCAGCACCAACAATAGTATGAAGCTCATCTATAAACATAATAATTTTGCCTTCAGACTTTTTAACTTCCTGCAAAACTGCCTTTAATCTTTCCTCAAATTCACCTTGATATTTAGCACCAGCAATTAACGCACCCATATCAAGAGAGAAAATTCTTCTATCCTTAATGTTATCTGGAACATCACCCTTAACAATTCTTAAAGCAAGACCTTCAGCAATAGCAGTTTTACCAACACCAGGTTCACCAATAAGAACAGGGTTATTCTTAGTCTTTCTTGAAAGAATTCTTATTACATTTCTAATTTCACTATCTCTGCCAATAACAGGGTCAAGTTTACCTTTTTCAGCCATAGAAACCAAATCCTGACCATACTTATTAAGTACATCATAAGTTGATTCCGGATTATCAGTAGTAACTCTTGTGTTACCCCTAACAAACTTTAAAGCAGTTAAAAATCTATCTTTGGTTACACTAAAGGTCTTAAATATTTCCTTAACCTTGCTGTCTGGATTTTGAATAAGACCAAGCATTAAATGTTCAACTGAAACATAGTCATCACCCATTTTTGTTGCAGTTTTTTCTGCATCAGCAATAGCTTTGTCAAAGTCAGAAGAAACATACACCTTACCCTGCTCTCTTGAACTACCTCCAACCTTAGGGAAAGAGTCTATAGACTTTTTAACAGCAAGACCAAAACTACCAATATCAATACCCATCTTAATAAGAAGCTGGGCACAAACTCCACCATCTTGAGAAATCAAAGCATATAATAAATGGGACTGTTCAATTTGCTGATTACTATTTTCAACAGTCAGTGTTTGAGCAAGTTGAATAGCCTCCAATGATTTCTGTGTCATTTTGTTCATATTCATATATAACTCCCCTTTCAATATAATATGTTAAAATATTAAATAACTTAAACGCTATAAATATGTTTTGCTATTTTTTTGTTAAATTATGTGCTATATTTTATAAACACACTTTTTCAAAAACTTAACATATTCCATCTCGATATTTTTAACACTTTCACCTGCAAAATACAACTTCATTATTCTATCAAAACCAGTAATATATAATGAAATCATTTCTCCAATTTGATTTTCATCATACTTGTCACTAGGCAAATCAAGCTCTCTCACATATTTACCACTGGATTTAGCATATTTTATTTCTCTATTAAGATATTTACTCTCCAAAGCGTTCCAGATATTAACAAAGTTATCAAGCTCCTGCAAAAGCACAGCATTTTGAGTTCTAAAAATAACTCTTAACTCGCCACTGGCAGAATTTCCATTTTTATTAAGAATAACAGAATACTTAACACTAGGATTATACTTATACTTAAAAGAACTTTTAATCATAAGCGAAGTATCACCAGGAGTAGCCATTATTCTAAAAACATCTTGACCATTTATAATATCTTCAACTGTATCCAAAATATTTCTTATATGCTGTTCTGGCGTGACATAAGCTACTTTTTCCGCCAAAATCTGATTAATCATATTTGAACGGTTAGTGCCTATTTTATATGCCAAAGCATCTACAGCCTCAACAACAGCATCATTTAAAACTATGCTGTAAACACTCTTACTCACAATCTATCACCTCATCTTTAACTATATTGTATCACTACTTTAATAATTTGTCAATTGTTTTATATAAATATTTTTACATTTTTAAACACACAAACAAGGCACCGGAAAATCCGATGCCTTGTTTAGAAAAAGTGTATGTTTATAACTTATTAGAGCTATTATTTCTTGTGGCAAATACCTGCACTTGCACAGCCTGAGCAACCACAGCCACAACCGCCTCCACCATTTTTCTTCTTTATTATCATACTCCTTATAATAGAAGCAACTATTACAATCAATATAATACTTATAATTACAGTAGCCATATCAAAGCCTCCTTTTTAAGACTTATAAACAATTTAACTTATACTAAGCTTCAATACTTAACTTACTCTTAAAGCTAGAACTTTCCTTATATGGTCTAAATAACATATAAAGAACCAATGCAATAACGACAAGTGAAGCGATAATACCAATAATATTTGCCTGACCTAAAACAATGTTACCAATCTGATTAATAACAAGTGCTGTACAGTAAGCAAATACACACTGGTAACCAATAGCAAAGAATGTCCACTTAGCTGAGTTCATTTCCCTCTTAATAGCACCAATTGCAGCAAAACAAGGGGCACAAAGAAGATTGAATACAAGGAAAGCATACCCAGCAACAGGAGTATAAGCACTCTGTAAAGAACCCCAAACTTCAGCACCATCTTCAGCAACTTCAGCAAAACCATAAAGTACACCAAATGTACCAACAACATTTTCCTTAGCAATAAGACCAGTTATACAAGCAACTGTTGCTTTCCAATCGCCAAAACCAAGTGGTCTGAAAATCCAAGCAAAAGCATTACCAATATTAGCAAGTAAACTCTGCTCCATATCAACAGCACCAAAACCATCAGCACCAAAGCCGTAACCTGATAAAAACCAAACTAAAATAGTTGCAAGTAATATGATTGTACCAGCCTTTTTAATAAATGACCAGCCTCTCTCCCACATACTTTTTAAGATATTATTTAATGTTGGCAAATGATAGGCTGGAAGTTCCATAACAAAAGGAGCAGGGTCACCAGCAAACATTCTGGTTTTCTTAAGCATAATACCTGAAATAATAATGGCACAAATGCCTACAAAGTAAGCACTAGGAGATACCCACCAAGCACCACCTAATAAAGCACCAGCAATAAGAGCAATAATTGGGAGCTTAGCACCACAAGGTATAAATGTAGTTGTCATAATAGTCATTTTTCTATCCCTATCATTTTCAATAGTTCTTGATGCCATAACACCAGGAACACCACATCCAGTACCAATTAACATAGGTATAAATGACTTACCAGATAGACCAAACTTTCTGAAAATCCTATCCATAATAAATGCAACTCTTGCCATATAACCACAGGACTCAAGGAATGCAAGAAACGCAAAAAGTACAAGCATCTGAGGTACGAAACCAAGTACAGCACCTACACCAGCAACAATACCGTCAAGAATAAGTGATGATAACCATTCAGCACAATCTACCTTTTCAAGGAAGTTGCCAACAATAACAGGTATACCATCTACCCACCATCCATAATCAGCTGGATTAGGCTCTTGGATAGCCTCAGCTTTTTCAACAGTAGCATCATTAATTTCAACTGTTTCAATTGCATTTCCATCTTCATCAGTAATATCAACTGTTGACTCACCAGCCTCCATAGCCTCTAAGATAGAACTTGCTCTTTCAAAGTCACCAACAGCATCTTCATAAGCCTCTGCACCGTGGTTAAGGAAAAAGAAACCGTCACCAAATAAATTATCATTAGTCCAGTCCGTTACCCAAGTACCTACTGTTGTAACAGAAATATAGTAAACAATAAACATTACTGCAGCAAAGATTGGAAGTGCTAAAAATCTATTTGTAACAACCTTATCAATCTTATCAGAAACAGTCATACCACCCTTATTCTTCTTTTTATAAGAACTCTTTAAAATTTCAGCTATGTAAATATATCTTTCATTAGTTATAATACTCTCACTATCGTCATCAAAGTGTTTTTCAACTTCATTCGTAATATTTTCAATTTGTTCTAATATTACAGAATCAAGGTTAAGCTGAGTTGCAACTTTATCATCTCTTTCAAATGCCTTAATAGCAAACCATCTCTGCTGTTCATCATTAATCTTACCCTTTAAAGCATCTTCAATATGAGCAATAGCGTGTTCCACTTCACTATTAAATGTATGCATTGGAATAGTCTTAGTTGACTTAGCAGCCTTAACAGCCTCATTGGCAGCTTCTTTAATGCCAACACCCTTTAAAGCTGAAATTTCAACAACTTTACAACCAAGTTGCCTTGAAAGTTCCTCTATATTAATCTTGTCACCTGTTTTCTTAACAACATCCATCATATTGATAGCAATAACAACAGGAATACCAAGCTCTGTAAGCTGAGTTGTAAGATAAAGATTTCTCTCAAGATTAGTACCATCAACAATATTTAAAATAGCGTCAGGTCTTTCATTAATAAGGTATGTTCTGGCAACAACCTCCTCAAGTGTATATGGAGATAAAGAATAAATACCAGGTAAATCCATAATAGTTACATCTTTATTGAACTTAAGTTTACCTTCCTTTTTCTCTACTGTAACACCTGGCCAGTTACCAACAAATTGATTAGAACCAGTTAAGGCATTAAACAAAGTTGTTTTACCAGAGTTTGGATTACCTGCCAATGCAATTTTAATGCTCATTTTCTTTCCTCCTTAAATATATTAGCAATTTTCAACTTGAATCATTTCTGCATCAGCTTTTCTGAGAGAAAGTTCATAATTTCTTACATTAATCTCAACAGGGTCACCTAACGGTGCAACCTTACGAATATACAATTCAACACCCTTAGTAATACCCATATCCATAATTCTTCTCTTAGTAGCTCCAAAGCCATCAATCTTAACTACTTTTAGAGTTTCTCCAACTTTAGCTTCCTTTAAAGTTTTCATAATTTCCTCCCTATAACTTAAACCATAATTTTGTTAGCCATTTCTTTGCTTACTGCAACTCTTGACTCCTTAATATTAACAATAAGGTTCCCTGCCATTGTTGCTACAACTTTAACCTCGGCACCAACAACAAAGCCTAAACTTTCAAGAAACCTTTTAGTTTCTTCTTTACCGCCAACTTTCTTTATAATACTATTTACTCCCGAATCACAAAAAGTTAAAGGCATCATATAAAACCTCCTTGTCAATTAGACAATACTAATTATATTAGCAATCCCTAACTATATTCCCAAAAAAATAAGTTAGTTATTACTTATAATCTAAAACAACATTAATCAAGTTAGCGAACGCTATTTAAATTAAGCGCAACTACTCTGATTAGCTTTCTCTAACCTTAAGTTATAATACAACATATATATTTTTTTGTCAAGTGCTTTTTTGTTAAAAATATAAAAATTAGTACAAATTTAACCAAATAAAATACTAAAGGCTGATACAAAATGTACCAGCCTTTAGTATTTTTATAAATAATTTAATTTATTTCTTTTCAACAGAAAGAACAACCTTTTCGCCATTAATATTCCATTCTTTACTAATATCAGAAGTACCCTCACAAATATCATCTGCAAGTACATCAGTAGCAATAGAATCCTTATTATCAGCAAAAACCTTAGCTATAGTATCATTGCCACTATAGTAAACCTTAATTCTATCAAGAACTTCAAATCCTGAATCTTTTCTCATTGTTTGAATTTTAGATACAAGTTCTCTTACAAAACCTTCCTCAATAAGTTCAGGAGTAAGAGTTGTGCTTAATACAACAGTAGTTGTCTTATCACTTTCAGCAACAAATCCATCAGCCTGTGCAGTTTCTGTTAATACATCTTCCTCACCAAGTTCAACATCAGTACCATCAATATTAAACTTAATAACACCATTAGCCTTTAACTCGTTCATAAGTGCATTACCATCGCCATTCTTAAGGTATTCACCAATAGCAGGAACAAGTTTACCATACTTTCTACCTAAAGTTCTAAGTTGTGGCTTAAAGCTATAGCTTGTAAACTTAGACGCATCATCAACAAATTCCATATTCTTAACATTAAGCTCATCAAGAATAATATCAAAGTATTCTGCATCAAGTTTTCTGTCAGATTGAACATACATATTGCCAATAGGCTGTCTATTCTTAATACCTGAAGTATTTCTAGCAGCTCTACCAGCAACTACAATAGAAAGTACAAGTTCCATATTAACTTCAAGCTTGTCATCAATCATATCATCATTAGCAACTGGGAAGTTACATAAATGAACAGATTTTGGAGCATTTTTATCTACATTTACAACAAGATTTTGATAAATACTTTCAGCCATAAATGGTGTAAATGGAGCTGATAATTTAGCCATAGTAGTAAGAACAGTGTATAATGTCATATAAGCATTAACTTTATCCTGTGGCATATCCTTGCCCCAGAATCTTTCTCTTGATCTTCTTACATACCAGTTAGAAAGCTCATCTACAAAATCAGCCATAGCTCTTGCTGATTCAGTAATCTTGTAATTTTCAAGTGACTTATCAACAAACTTAACAAGTGAGTTAAGTTTAGATAAAATCCACTTATCCATAGGAGCAAGTTTGTTATACTCAAGCTTATAATCCATTGGATTAAAGTTATCAATATTAGCATAAAGTACATAGAAAGCATAAGTATTCCAAAGAGTACCCATAAACTTTCTCTGATACTCATTAACAGCCTTGTCATCAAATCTATTTGGTAACCAAGGAGCAGAGTTAGCATAGAAATACCATCTAACAGCATCAGCACCCTGATTATCAAGTACAGTCCAAGGGTCAACAACATTACCTAAATGCTTAGACATCTTTCTTCCGTCCTTATCCTGAACGTGACCTAAAACAATAACATTCTTATATGGACTCTTGTCAAAAATAAGAGTTGAAATAGCCATTAAAGTATAGAACCAACCTCTTGTCTGGTCAATAGCCTCTGAAATAAAGTCAGCAGGATAATTCTCATCAAAAATTTCCTTGTTTTCAAATGGATAATGCCACTGTGCAAAAGGCATTGAACCAGAGTCAAACCAACAGTCAATAACTTCTGATACTCTATGCATCTTGCCACCACACTTAGGACAATTAAGCTCAACAGCATCAATATAAGGTTTGTGTAACTCAATATTATCCGGACAATTATCACTCATTTCCTTTAATTCAGCAATAGAACCAATAGTGTGCTTGTAGCCACAATCACATTCCCAAATAGGAAGAGGAGTACCCCAATATCTTTCTCTTGAAAGACCCCAGTCAATAACATTTTCAAGGAAATTACCAAATCTACCAGTCTTAATATTTTCTGGCATCCAATTAACAGTATTATTATTCTTTAAAAGCTGCTCTCTTACCTTAGTCATAGCAATAAACCAAGTATCTCTTGCATAGTAAAGTAAAGGAGTATCACATCTCCAACAGAATGGATAGTCGTGTTCAAAAGGAATAGCTGCAAATAACTTTCCACTTTCTTCTAATCTCTTTAAGATTTCCTTGTCACCATCTTTAACAAATACACCAGCAAGTCCTTCTACTTCTTCAGTAAAACAGCCCTGGTCATTAACAAGCTGTACAAATGGAAGGTCATAATTTCTACCAACCTTAGCATCGTCCTCACCAAAAGCAGGTGCAATGTGTACAATACCAGTACCATCTGTTAATGTAACATAACTATCAGCAGTTACAAAATAACACTTTTTATCTGGTTTAGCATAGTTAAATAAAGGCTCATATTCCTTACCAACTAAATCCTGACCTTTGTATGTTTGAACAACTTCATAACCGTCCTTTAAAATTTCATCAAGGAGAGCCTCTGCCATAATATAAATCCTGCCATCATTAGCCTTAACCTTAGTATAATTTTCTGCACCATTTACACAAAGGGCAACATTAGAAGGAAGTGTCCAAGGAGTAGTTGTCCAAGCAAGGAAATAAGTATTATCCTCATCTTTAACCTTGAAACGGCAAATACAAGATGTTTCCTTAACATTTTTGTAACCCTGTGCAACTTCGTGAGATGATAAAGCAGTACCACATCTTGGGCAATAAGGAACAATTTTATGACCCTTATACAAAAGACCCTTGTCCCAAATCTGCTTTAATGCCCACCAAACAGACTCAATATAATCATTGTGATAAGTTACATAAGGATTATCCATATCAGCCCAGTAACCAACTCTGTCACTCATATTTCTCCAAAGGCTTTCATAAGTAAATACAGAATCCTTACACTTCTTAATAAATGGTTCAACACCGTAATCCTCAATCTGTGGCTTACCACTAATACCTAACTGCTTTTCAACTTCAAGTTCAACAGGAAGACCGTGAGTATCCCAACCAGCCTTTCTTAAAACCTTGTAACCCTTCATTGTCTTATATCTAGGAATTAAATCCTTAATAACTCTTGTTAAAATATGACCAATATGAGGCTTACCATTAGCAGTAGGAGGTCCATCATAAAATGTAAATACTGGACAGTTTTCTCTTGCTTTAATAGACTCACCAAAAATGTCATTTTCTTTCCAGAAGCCTAAAATTTCTTTTTCTCTCTCAACAAAGTTGAGATTGGTACTTACCTTGTCATACATAGGTAATTTTCTCCTTTCAAATATTGTTGATACTATTTAATACAAAATAAAAAGCTGCCGAGTCCAACAGGACGCAGCAGCGTGGTACCACCTGAATTGACATAAAAATATTATGTCCTCTCTAAAACCATTAACGCAGGTTAACCGTCATAGCCTACTAAGTATAAAACCTTTTGGTATGCCACAGTATGGGTGATATTCAGAATATACATTAACATCGGGCTTTCACCTAACCCCGACTCTCTTTAGTATTAGTATATCTTACTGTCCCAACTATAGTGTTTATCAAAATAATCTATTTCATTATAATATGTTTTTTATAATTTGTAAAGCATTAATTAAAAAATTTTTAAATATTTTTCCAATTATAAAATTATAAATTTTTCTTTATTTCTTCACCAATCTGAGCAATCTTTTGAGCATCAGCATTAATTTCACCAAACTTAATGTCAACAGTATCACCCTTATGTCTTGGTATAATGTGAATATGGAAATGGAAAACAGTCTGACCTGCTACCTCACCATTGTTCTGAAGAATATTAATTCCATCACAATTAGTTACCTTGTCTACAGCTTTTGCAACCTTTTTAGCTACAGCAAAAGCCTTAGCTGTTAAATCCTCTGGCATTTCTAAAATATTAGCATAATGGTGCTTGCAAATAACAAGACTATGACCAAGGTTCGCCGGATTAATATCAAGTATTACTTTAAAATCATTATCTTCATATATTGTAGTTGATGGTATTTCTCCATTAGCAATTTTACAAAAAATACAATCCATATTAAAAGCCTCCTTATTATTTTTAATCTATTAGTCCTTTGTTTTAATAAAACCCTTTACTACATTTATGCTTTTCACAACAAAACTATAAAAGGATTTATTTCCTTATTCCTTCATTAGTAAATGTCCTTTTTAAGGCTCGTTCTGTATTAAAACCAGTAATTATTAAAATTATACATTGTATAACACACAAAATAATACTGACTACTCCAATACTAGTTTCTGAACTATTATAAATTAGAAAATGAACTAATATAGATGGTATTAACATAATCCAACCAACTTTCCACCATAGTCGTCCACAATAATCCTGTGAAAACCTCCAAGTATCCATATTTTTCATAGATAAAGTTGTTCGATAGCCTTTTATTCCATTAATTTTTTTAGTTGGATATTTCCACATTATTCGTCCAAAACTTATCATTAGTATTGGTATAAACAAATCCCAAACAAACATAAATAACCAAAACCACATAAAACAACTACCTCCCTAAATCCATTATATTATACAAAATAATTAGAAACAACTGTATTGATTTTGAATATTGTGCAGTTGTATTTATGACTATTTATATTGTCCAAGTGCAATTAACAATTCCTATTTTTCATTATATATTAAGCTACATTTTCATCTTCAAAAAATCTCTTGTGCCAAATAAGGAACATATAAACAGTCCAAATCTTACGGCTATAATCTCCCTTTCCAGCTCTATGGTTATCAAGATACTGAACAATTTTGTCAGTATTGAAATACTTTTCAGCTGCAGGAGAAGTAAATGCTTCCTTAATAATGTTATAATACTTATCTTCTTTAAGCCATACTCTTATAGGCACTGGAAATCCAAGTTTTTTCTTAGTTGCAGTTGCCTCTGGCAAATATTTTTTACTAGCCATTCTAAAAGCATATTTTGTAGCTCGTCTATTTACTCTGTAATCTGTAGGTAACTTTCTAGCTACATTAAAGACTTCCTTATCAAGAAAAGGAACTCTAACCTCAAGGGAGTTAGCCATACTCATTTTGTCAGCTTTAAGAAGAATATCGCCAACCATCCACAAATTTAGGTCAATAAACTGCATTTTAGTTACATCATCAAGACCATTGCAAAAATCATAGTAAGGCTTAGTAATTTCAGTGTGGTCATACTTACCAGTCGGATTTTTAAGTATAGCCTCTCTTTCCTTTTTAGAGAACATCTGATTACCATTACCATAAAATCTTTCTTCTACATCAAGAGCAGCTCGCCTAAAATAATTTTTACCCTTAAACTTAAATGGAATTGCACCTGCAATTTTAGCAATAGCCTTTCTAACTGGCTTAGGGAATATTCTCATAGGAGCAAGTGCCATTGGTTCTTCATAAATATTGTAACCACCAAAGAACTCATCAGCACCTTCACCAGAAAGAGCAACTTTTACCTTAGTTCTAGCAAGTTTACTAACAAAGTAAAGAGCAACAGCACTTGGGTCAGCTAAAGGCTCGTCCATATGATACTGAACCTTAGGCAAACTTTCCCAATATTCATCAGTTGATATAATCTTAGAATTACTTTCAATACCCACATACTTAGAAAGTTCCTGTGCATAGCCTATTTCATTATACTTTTCATAATCAAAACCAACTGTAAATGTTTTTCCACTTGCCTTATCCATACCATTTCTAAATGTTGCAGCAACAAAACTAGAATCAACACCACTAGAAAGGAAAGAACCAACCTCAACATCACTGACAACAGTGTGCATACTTACAGAATCAAGAAGTACATCTTCTACACTTTGAATGGCATCTTGAAGTTTAGTTCCGTTCTTAGGGTCAGCTACTATATCCTTTTCTGGTTCAAACTTTGGCTGCCAATATCTCTTAACATCAAGTTTGCCATTTTCATAAGTAAGATAATGGGCAGGCTTTAACTTATAAACACCTTTGAAAAATGTTTCATCAAGTACAGAATACTGGAATGTAAGATAATTTTCAAGAGCCAATGTATTAACTTCTTTCTTAAACTTAGGATAAGAAAGGAAACTCTTTATTTCTGAACCAAATAAAAGCTCACCATCAACTTGAGCATAATAATAAGGCTTAATACCAAAGAAATCTCTAGCAGCAAAAAGTTTCTTTTTATTCATATCATAAATAGTAAAAGCAAACATACCTCTTAAATCATTAAGCATATCTTCGCCCTTTTCTTCATAAAGGTGAACAAGAACTTCTGTATCTGCGTGAGTATAAAAACTGTGACCTTTTTTAATTAAATCTTCCTTTAATGACTGATAATTATAAATTTCACCATTAAATACAATAACAACAGTTTTGTCCTCATTATAAATAGGCTGTGAACCATCTTCCAGACCAATTATACTAAGTCTTCTAAAACCAAAAGTAACTTCTTCATCAGTATGAACACCACCACTATCTGGACCTCTATGTATAATTCTGTCCATCATAGCATTGATGACTTCTTCTCTATTATCAAGGTTTCCTGTAAAACCACAAAAACCGCACATATTTTTCGCCTCCAAATATAGGAAAACTCAGTGTTTCCATAATTAAGTATAGTATACTATAATAAATCAAAATATTCAAGATTATGATATAAAATAATTAAAATGTCAAAAAAACAATTTAATTTACACTTTATAAAGTTCATCACTTGTTGGCTCATTTAGTACAGTTCTTTCACCATTACTAATAAACCACTTGCCTTTTTCAACTATTTTACCAATAGTACTTGCAACTATTCCCTCTTTTTCAAGTGCCGACATCATTTTATCGCCATTACTACATACAATAAGCATTGAACCACTAGATATAAGCCTTAAATAATTTACACCTAATTTGTTACAAATTATTTTTGTTTCTTCAAGTACAGGTATTTTATCCTCATAAACCTCAATACCTAGACCTGAACAATCGGCAATTTCCCAACAAGCACCAAGTATACCACCTTCTGTCACATCGTGCATAGCATTAGCACCAAGCTTAGCCCCTATTCTACCCTCTGCTATTACAGAAAGACTATTACCCAGTTTTTTAGCCTTTTCAATTACACTATTGTCAATGCCTTGTAGTTTATCAATTTTGTCTGATGCAAATATTGCAGTACCTTCCATAGCTGCATATTTAGTCATTATTACGCTATCACCAATTTTTGCTCCTCCAGATGGTATAAGTTTTTTTGTTTTGCCAACCACAGTACAACTTAATACAGGTTTAACAACTGCATCTGTTATTTCAGTATGACCACCTAAAATTGCCACATTTACATTTTTAGCCTCTTTATAAAGGTCAGTAATAATATGAGATATTTCATCTTCAGTAATACTTGCTGGCAAAAGAGCAGTAACCATCAGACCAATAGGTTCACCACCACTTGATGCAATATCATTAGTATTAATATTAACAGCAAGTTTACCAATATCAGCTACAGCACCAGTAATAGGGTCAGTAGACAAAAGGCAAATATTTTCTCCTAAATCAAGAGCAGCACAATCTTCACCTATTGACGGTTTAAGAAGTACCTCTTTCCTATTAATATTGTGATTATTAATAGGGTCAATAACAATTTTTTCAAGCATACTATTTGGAAGTTTTCCTATGTTCATATTATTATCCTCCTTCCTACATCTATATATCCATATTTACTTAAACCTAAAAGTTTTGAAGGGTTTTCAGAAGCCATTTTTATAGCAGATTCTAATCCTACAATTTTAGTCATATTCTCAACAGCCTTATTCATTGTTAGTATACTTCCGGCAAGTCTGCCTGTATTATCTCTTACAGAATTTTCATTAACAACCACATTTGTACCGCAAAAAACATAGGCACCTATTTCACATCCCATAGCCTCCATAGCATCTGTAATAAGTATGATTTTATCCTCTTTTAACTTAGTAATAAGTTCAATACATTCTTTATCTATATGAACAAAATCACATATAACTTCAACAAAGTTGTTATCAATAATACCAGCTCCAGCAACCCCCATATTTCTATGATTAACTGGTGACATAGCATTAAACAAATGAGTATAGGAAGATGCTCCATTATTAATAAGTTCTTTACACTCACTAACACTTGCACCACTATGACCTATTGAAATAAAATCTCCATTATCAGTAACATACTTACAAAATTCATAGGCACCTTCACATTCTGGAGCAATGGTAAATCTAATTTTTAAATCCCCCATTATATTTTTTAAATCTTCATATAATTTAATGTTGCAAGGTGTAATATAACTTTCCTCCATAATCCCCTTGTATTCTTTACTTATAAAAGGACCTTCAATATGTATACCCAATATTTCAGCATAGTTATTATTTTTAGAGGCATACTTTATTTCTTTAGCAGAAGCTAAAATTTTAGAATATGACTTAGCAACAGTCGTTGGCATATAAGCACCAACATTATTTTCATAAAGTTTCTTACTTAAATAAATAATTTCACTACTTGATGAGTTCATAATATCAACACCATATCCACCGTGAATATGAATATCAACAAAAGGTGGTACCAAAGGCTTACCTATTCCCTCACCCTTTGGTACAATGCTAGTCACAAAGCCATTTTCAACATCAACATCACCTAATATTAAGTTATAATTTTTATCAATAAATGTTATGTCCCTATAAATCATAAAAACCTCTGTCAACTATTATATAATGTTTAATTTTATCACAAAAACAAAGTTTTATAAAGATAAAATATATAATAGAATAAATTTAATATTTAAAATAAATTTTATGAATTATGCAAAAAGAAGCTGTTACAAATTAACAATTAATGTTAATCTACAAACAGCTCCTTTTTAATTTAATTAATATATTGCACATTTAAACAACTTTAATAAATTGCTTATAGGCATACTAGCATTACTGTGTCAAATAATATCACAAATACACTACTTTATATTAATGACTTCCCATACCAATTAAACTATTAGAAAGTACATCATTCATTTTAGATGCAAGTACAAATTCCATATTTGACTTACCATACTCTGGTATTTCCTCAAGGTCTGGAGCATTTTCAACTGGAATAATTACCTTTTTAACACCAGCTCTCTTAGCTGCAAGTACCTTTTCCTTAAGTCCACCAATAGGCATTACCTTACCTCTAATACTTATTTCACCAGTCATAGCAATGTCAGCTCTAACAGGAGTCTTAGTCATAGCTGAAACCATAGCTGTTGCCATAGTTATACCTGCAGATGGACCATCTTTAGGAGTTGCCCCCTCTGGAATATGAATATGAACATCAGTATTTTCAAAATCTATATTTACACCAAGTTCGTCAGCATTAGCTCTAATATAACTTAAAGCAGCATTGTAACTTTCTTCCATTACCTTGCCAACATTACCGGTAATCTTAAAGTTACCCTTACCCTTTAATATATTAACCTCTACATCAAGAGTTGTACCACCAACAGCAGTCCAAGCAAGACCTTTACAAATACCGACTTCATCAGAAGCATTAATTGTTTCTGGCTTAAATATTCTCTTTCCTAAGAAATCAGTAATATTTTTCTTATTTATAACTACAGCATCTTCATTGTCTATCTGCATTTTAACTACTTTACGGCAAATCTTGCCAATAGTTCTTTCAAGACCTCTTACACCGGCTTCTCTTGTGTAGCTTTCAATTATATCTTCAATAGCATCTTTTCTAAACTTAAGCTGAGCCTTAGTAAGACCATTAGCCTCAAGCTGTTTAGGAACAAGATAGTCAACTGCAATATGGTACTTTTCCTCAGCAGTATAGCTAGAAAGTTCAACAATTTCAAGTCTATCTCTTAAAGGACCGGGAATTGTATCAAGACTATTAGCTGTACAAATAAACATACAGCGACTTAAATCATAATGCATTTCAATGTAATTATCTCTAAAATTAACATTCTGTTCACCGTCTAAAACTTCAAGGAATGCTGCACTTGGGTCACCCTTATAGTCCTTACCAAGTTTATCAATTTCATCAAGAAGAATAAGAGGATTTGATGCTCCAGCCTGCTTAATTGATGATATAATTCTACCTGGCATAGCACCTAAGTAAGTTCTTCTATGACCTCTTATTTCAGACTCATCACTTATACCACCTAAACTCATTCTAACATATTTTCTACCTAAAGCCTTTGCAATTGACCTGGCAATAGAAGTTTTACCAACACCAGGTGGTCCTACAAGACAAAGAATAGGTGCATTAGGGTTATCAACTTTTAATCTAACAGCAAGATATTCAACTATTCTTTCCTTAACCTTTTCAAGACCATAATGGTCTTTGTTAAGTATCTGTTCTGCCTTTTTAAGTGATGTACTTTCTTTAGTCATATTACCCCAAGGCAAAGCAAGAACATTGTCAATATAATCTCTTATTACAGAACCTTCAGCAGTACCTGGATTTGCTCTTTGTAATCTCTTAAATTCTTTCTCAAGTTTTTCAATAGCATATTCCGGCATATTAAGGTCTTTCATTTTTTCTCTATAGCCTTGAATTTCCTCACCAGTACCACTCTTGTCGCCAAGTTCCTCATTAATAGCTCTTAATTCTTCTCTAAGAAAATATTCCTTTTGAGCCTCCTCAATATTTTCTTTAGCCTTAAGCATAATATCATTTTTAATATTAGCTCTCTGTATTTCCTTTTCAAGGAAAGCAATTGTTAATAAGGCTCTTTCATAAATATCAGTTTCTTCAAGAATACTTCTCTTGTCATCAAAATCGTGAACAAGTTTGTCACTAAGTTTATCACAAAGAGTGCCTAAATCATCAGTTTTCTTAACATCATTTACAAGAGCTGGCTGTAACATAGGCACAACTCCTCTAAACTTAGCAAACAAATCCTTTAATACATCAACAGATGCCGAAGTCTTAACTTCATCAGCAGTATTAATTTCCACCATAGTTTCAACTTGGCAAAGAGAATAATCATCACTTCTCTGAACACTGTCAATATAACCTCTTTCAAGACAATTTACAGACAGCTTAATACCACCATCAAGACCTCTCATTGCATTTTTAATTTTACTTACAGTACCAATTCTATAAATATTGTTTTCAGTAATACCCTTAGCATAATCTTTAGCATTGACAAGCATTAAGTAACTGTCAGCACCCATAGAAGTCTTTACAGCTTCAATATACTCATCGTCATCTATACTAATTGTGTAATTACACTTAGGATATGGAACTATTTCCTCAAGTAATAAAATTGGCATAATTCTTGTATTATCCATTAACAACACCTCATTCATATATCAAACATAATTATTCAAATCAAATGGCAAAACCAATATCATCAGTATACACGACACAGCCTTTATTTGCAAGGGTTCAGTAAATTATTTTTCTGCCAAAAGTTCCATAATCTTGTTGCTTCTAGTTATAAATTCTGTCATAGCTTCTTGACTTAATGGCTTGTGGCTCATAACTGCAAGGTCATATATTTGCTTACAAAGAAGTTCTGACTCATCTTTTTTGCTATCCTTTATATCAAGTAAAAGTTTAACAACATTATTATTAGCATTAAGCACAAGAGTTTCATCACTAGGGAAAGTTCTGTTATCCATACCATACATAGCAGACATTTCCTGCATTCTTCTTGACTGTTCGCTAAGTTCAATCATAGCTGAAACATCAGCTGACTTAAGATTTTCAACTTTAATCTTAACATCATTTTTGCCTAAAGCTGACTTAAATAAGTTTTCAATAGCCTCTGTATCAATATTAGCTTCTGTATCAGACTTAAGCATTTCAGATACAGCAGAATCAATTCTTTCAAACTTAACACCACCACTATAAGCCTCAAGGAAACTTACATAAGGTACATCAAGTTTAGTATCAAGAACAACTGCATCCATACCCTCATCATTAAACATCTTAATGTACTGAGCCTGCTGTTGCTGGTCAGAAACATAGAATACTTTGTTTTCAGCTTTATCCTTATTTTTATCAGTATATTCAGTTAAAGTAACATACTTATCATCAGTTGTCTTAAATAAAAGACAATCCTTAATCTTTTCGTAGAAGTCGTGTTCTCTCATAGCACCATATTTAATAAATGGACTAATATCTTCCCAATATTTTTCATAATCCTCTCTGGACTTCTTAAACATAGAATTAAGTTTATCTGCAACTTTCTTAGTAATATACTTACTCATTTTAGTTACATAACCATCATTCTGAAGAAAACTTCTACTTACATTAAGAGGTAAATCAGGACAATCAATAGTACCCTTTAAGAGTAAAAGAAATTCAGGAATAACTTCCTTTAAGTTGTCAGCTATAAACACCTGATTGTTAAACAATTTAACTTGACCTTCAATAGATTCAAGCTCGTGCTTTAACTTAGGGAAATAAAGAATACCTTTTAATCTAAATGGATAGTCCATATTAAGATGAATCCAGAATAATGGGTCGTTAAAATCTGTAAATACCTTATGATAAAAAGCTTTGTACTCCTCATCAGTACACTCGCTAGGCTTTTTAAGCCATAATGGATTAGTTTCATTTACCGGCTTATCTTCCTGCTCATCATCTTTTTTAGAAACATCTTCAAAGTAAATTTCAATAGGCATAAAGCTACAATACTTTGCTAGAATTTCCTTTAACTTCCAAGCATTTAAAAATTCCTTGTTTTCATCACTTACATAAAGAGTAATTGTTGTACCTCTGTTAAGTCTGTCACTTGAATCCATTTCATATTCAATACCACCGTCACATACCCATTTAGCACTTTCAGTATCAGCAACATAGCTCTTAGAATCTATTTGTACCTTTTCAGCTACCATAAAAGCAGAATAAAAACCTAAACCAAAGTGACCAATAATGTCACTACCATTTTCAAACTGGTCTTGATACTTAGTAATAAAATCAGTAGCACCTGAAAAAGCAATTTCAGTAATAAACTTCTTAATTTCATCAGCAGTCATACCAATACCATTATCAATAATCTGTATTGTCTTAGCCTTTTCGTCAAGTCTTACAACTACCTTAAGCTTTTCGTTTTCATCAAGCTCAAACTTTCCCATTGATGCAAGCTTTTTAAGCTTAACAATAGCATCGCAACCATTACTTACAAGTTCTCTTAAAAAAATATCTGTGTCTGAATATAACCACTTCTTAATAATAGGGAAAATATTTTCACTGTTAATTGATAAATTACCCTTTTCCATAAAACAACACTCCTTAAATTATAACAAAATCTAAAATTGTATTCTCCTATATATAATTATACATACAAGTTTATAAATGTCAAGTGTTTTTTAGCACTCATTTTAAAAGAGTGCTAATAAAATACTTTTGTTTTTTCAAAATAAATATTTTTAGATTCTCTTTTGTAATATTTTATCAATTTTATTAATATCATAAATAGCATTAACATTATTTTAAATATGTTATATTATAATACTATATATGTATTTTAAAAGAACGGATGATTTTTATGAAAAAAACTTTAAGTTTTTTAGTTTCAACTATTATTTTATTTACTACAGCAATTATAACATCGCCTATTGCTCAAGAGCCTAATAATTTTATTAGATAAGCATACTATTCCTATATATCTTACAATAATGTTGTTATAATGCAAAATATCAATTACAAAATCTGTAAAGTCAAGTTACAATAAAATCTACAAAAAAATAACACTGGGGAAACATATATATACAACAATGGGGCAATTACTTCTCAAGCTTCATATACAGACACTGCAACATTATCAACAACATACAATACTTGTTTTAAATCATATACAAAAAACTATTAACATAATATAACTGCAAATGAGGCAATAATTATGAAACATTTATTTTACATTTTACTATCAACTGTTATTGTATTTTCTTCCACTTCTATAGCAATTGCAGATGAGAATACTGTACCAATTGATACTAACTACAATACCAATAACACTTCACAAAACTATTCTGAAATATACAAGGCAGGTATTTATCAATAAGATACAGCAATTCCTACGGGAACTTATGTTATATTTGCAGAAGAAAATAAAATCGGTAGCTGTAGAGTATACGATAAGACAGAAGATGAAGATATATACAAGGAGTCCTTTGACTACTGTACAATAGCAAGAATTGCTTATAATAGCTATGTTGAACTTAAAAATGCCTACGCAATTCCTAGTGATGAAGTTGGACCTCTTGATATAACAAGAAACGGTGTGTTTAGAGTTGGTATTGATATACCTACTGGTAAACTTACATTTAAAAAACATAACAATACAACTTTTTCAAGTGTAGAAAATTTTTATATGGGAACATTAACTTATTACAAGAGTTCAATTATAAATGATGACATTGATTTTTGCGATATTGATGTTAAAGATAATTCATTTATTGCAAAATATAACTGTGATATTTATAAAAATGGTACACTTATTTCAGAATATAATCCTTTAGCAACATACAATGATACAACTGAATTAAGCAATGTATCTTTAAATTTAAAAAACAAGGTTACAACAGATATTGCTATCATCAGAACTGCTGTTACCAGCACAAGCGTTAATTCTGATAAATTACAGAAAAAGTATATAAGCGAAATGGTTGATAATTGGAAAAATCTTGCTACTAATGATTGCGACAATGTATATATTCAAAAAAACTATGACGCATTAATTCTCTTAAGTGATTATTTTAGATTAGTTAGAAACACAAGACAAAGAGATGATTCAACTGAATATAGTGCAAAAGGAAACGGAACACCAGGTGTTTCATCAAAATTCCATAATGAAATAACTACATCATTAAATAAAGAGCTTTATAAACTTATTAATGCAAATAGCTTTAATGATATTGATGTTGTTACAAGCTCAATAGTTTCTTGTATATCAGCAACATCAATTAATTTAAACAATATTTCTCCAAACTTTAGATTTGGATATTAATATTATATTACTAGGAGCAGAAATGCTCCTAGTTTTTTTATCAAAAAAGAGCCTTTGCAAAACAAAAGCTCAAAATTAAATACTCTTAAATACTAAAAATTAAATTTCAAAAAAGCTATCAGCTGAACCCTCACCATTAAATACATAATAGCATCTGCCTTCTTCAGGTTTACAATAAAGTTCAACAGTATCTAAGTCCTTAATTTTATTACCCTCAGATTTCCAAATTTCCTTAGCAGTTTCCATTAACTTCTTTGTGTCTACACTGTTACCCTTAAACTGAACATATAATTCACTTTTCATATGTATTCTCCTTTCTCTTCAGTGATAATAAAAGTAATATTTCTATAAACCTATAATAGCCCATTTTAAGCTATTTGTCAATATTGTTACCCATTAATTCAATTTTAGATACAGAAACTTCGTAAGCTGTTCGTTCAATAATCTCCTCATCAGATATTTTTTTCTGATAACAACGGGATTGCATACGACCTGTTACAACAATGTTACTTCCAACTTCAAGACTAGAAGCATATTTTGCATTTCTTCCCCAACATATAATAGGTATGTAGTCTGACTTATTATAAGCCCTATTAACAGCCAACAGAATATCAGCTATTTCTCTGCCAAAAGGAGTAGTTCTATACACAGGAGGTTTACATACAAAACCATTTAACTTAATAGAATTAATATCCTTTGGCTTTTCTTCATCATTAATGGAAATTTCCTTAGCAAATACAGTAAGTATAAGATGAGTTTTACCCTCATCATAGTTATTATAAGACCTTAATTGTCCAGTAACAGTAACATACTGACCAGTATGTGCCTCAATATCAATTAGCAATCTTTCAGATATTGTAACAGGCAAAGTATCAAATGTATCGCTTAATCTTCTTGAGCAAAGCATAAAACTATAAAATGCCTCACCATAAACTTGATGACTATAATTAAAATCAGATGCTATTTTTCCACTTAAAGTTATGTAATTGTTTTGAATGTTAATATTTTCCATTTTTTCTCCCTTTCCTATGTTCAATAAGTTACTTATATATTTTTATTCTGAATAAATAAATTTTAGAATAAAAATTATTGACAATTATTAATATTGTGATATAATTTAGCTAATTAAAGTGTAAAATCGGAGGCGAGATGTTATGAATATTAAAGAATCTATTAACAAAGTTATTAAAGGCAATAACCTTACCATTGAGGAGTCAAAAGAAGTAATGCGAATTATGCTTAGTGGTGAGGCTACTCAAGCACAACTTGGCAGTTTCCTTACAGCCCTAAGAATGAAAGGCGAAACCATTGACGAAATAGTAGGTTGTGCAACAATAATGCAGGAACTTGCAGAACATGTAAAACCAAAGACAAAAATTGATTACATAGACTTAGTAGGAACAGGTGGTGACGGTGCCAATACATTTAATATTTCTACAACATCAGCTTTTGTAGCTGCTGGTGCCGGTGTGCCTATTGCAAAACACGGCAACAGAGCAATATCAAGCAAAAGTGGTGCTGCTGATGTACTTGAGGCTTTAGGTATAAACATTATGCTTGAAGCAAAAGATGTTGAAAAGTGTATTGAAGAAGTTGGTATGGGTTTTATGTTTGCTCAGATTTTTAATAAATCAATGAAAAATGTAGGTCAAGCAAGAAAAGATATGGGAATTAGAACTATATTCAACATTTTAGGACCTATATCTAATCCCAGTAACGCAAAAGGTGCTGTAATCGGTGTTTATAGTCCTACCCTTACTGAACCCCTAGCAAAGGCTATGCTTGCAATGGGTGTTGAAAGAGGTATAGTTGCTTGTGGTAATGGTTGTATGGACGAAATAACAAATATCGGTGTAACTAAAATATCAGAAATTAAAGATGGCAATGTTAAAACTTATGATATGCGACCTGAGTCATTTGGCATTCCTCTTGCAAAAGCTGAGGATATTTCTGGTGGTGATTGCATAGTAAATGCAAAACACACTAGAGATGTTTTAAATGGTACTAAGGGAGCTAGGCGTGATATAGTTCTCCTTAATGCTGGTGCTGCTATTTATGTTGCTGGTATTACTAATAGCTATGTTGAAGCTATTAAAATGGCTGAATATTCTATAGATAGTGGTAAGGCTAATGCCGTTCTTGAAAATCTTATAAAATTCACAAGCAATAAAAATTAATTCTTCATATAACACAATATCCCCCTACTATTAATAGCAGGGGGATTTGTGTTTGTGCATATATTTCATTTAATAAACAAAAACAAGTATTTTTACACTATTCTTCATCAAGTTTTAACACACTCATAAATGCTGCCTGTGGTACTTCTACGCTACCAATCTGACGCATTCTCTTTTTACCTTCCTTCTGTTTTTCAAGAAGTTTTTTCTTTCTAGTAATATCGCCACCATAACACTTAGCAAGTACATCTTTTCTAACAGCAGATATTGTTTCTCTAGCAATAATTTTATTACCAATAGCTGCTTGAATAGGAATTTCAAACTGATGTCTTGGTATTTCTTTTTTAAGTTTTTCAGCCATTTTTCTACCCTTTTCAGCAGCAGAATCCTCGTGAACAATAAAGCTCAAAGCATCAACAACCTCTCTATTTACAAGCATATCAAGTTTAACAAGTCTGCTTTCTTCATAACCAATAAGCTCATAATCAAATGACGCATAGCCTCTTGAACGAGATTTAAGCACATCAAAAAAGTCATATATAATTTCATTAAGAGGAAGTTTATAAGTAAGTACAGCTCTTGTTTTTTCAAGATATTCCATACCCTCATACTCACCTCGTCTTTGCTGACAAAGTTCCATAATTGTACCAATATATTCACTAGGAAGAATAATTTCTGCCCTAACAATAGGTTCTTCCATTTTAAGTATTGTTGTTGGGTCTGGCAAATCTGACGGATTAGAAAGGTCAATAACCGTACCATCAGTTAAATATACCTTGTAAATAACAGATGGTGCTGTTGTAACAAGGTCAAGATTATACTCCCTTTCAAGTCTTTCCTGAACAATTTCAAGGTGAAGAAGTCCCAAGAAGCCACAACGGAAACCAAAACCTAACGCAATAGAAGTTTCTGCTTCAAAGTTAAGAGCAGCATCATTAAGCTGAAGTTTTTCAAGGGCATCTCTCAAGTCGCCATATTTTGCGCCATCAGCAGGGAAAATACCACAATAAACCATTGAATTAACCTTTTTATAACCTGGTAATGGTTCGGCAACAGGATTTCTAGCATCAGTTACAGTATCACCAATTCTTGTATCTCTAACATTTTTGATACTAGCTGTAAAGTAACCAACATCACCAGCTTTAAGTTCTTCAACTGGTATATACTGTCCAGGGCCAAATACACCAACTTCAACAACATCAAACTCTGTATTTGTCGCCATAAACCTAACCTTAGAGCCTTTTTTAATTTTACCGTCAAATATACGCATAAATACAATAACACCCTTATAGCTATCATAAAAGCTATCAAATATAAGTGCTTTTAAAGGTGCGTCTTCATCACCATTAGGTGCTGGTAAATCCTTTATAATTTTATCAAAAACTTGGTCAATGTTAATATTAGCTTTAGCCGAAATAAGGGGAGCTTCGCTTGAATCTAAACCAATAACATCTTCAATTTCTGCCTTTACTCTATCCGGGTCTGCACTTGGCAAATCAATTTTATTAATAACTGGCAAAATCTCAAGATTATTATCAAGAGCAAGGTAAACATTAGCAAGAGTCTGTGCCTCAACACCTTGAGCAGCATCTACAACAAGAACAGCACCATCACAAGCTGCCAAACTTCTTGAAACCTCATAGTTAAAGTCAACATGACCTGGTGTATCTATAAGATTTAATGTATATTCCTCACCGTCAGCAGTTTTATAAATAAGACGAACTGCCTGAGCCTTAATTGTAATACCTCTTTCTCTCTCCAAATCCATATTGTCAAGAACTTGTGCCTGCATTTCTCTTTCAGTAAGCAAACCAGACTGCTGTATAAGTCTATCAGCCAAGGTAGACTTTCCGTGGTCAATGTGGGCAATTATGCTGAAATTTCTGATTTTAGACTGTCTATCTGAACTCATAATTTTATCTCCTAGTTAAATTTTTTCTTATCTTCTAATAATTTAGTATAACATATTTAAAAGGAATTTAAAAGATATTTTTATTTCATTGAAATACCCTTTCTCCAATTTCCTTTTAAATAAAATATAAAACTTAAAATTGTAGCAATTGTCCAACCAAAAGGCCAACTAAGCCATATACCAGTTGCACTATCCATAATATCTGAGAATATAAAGGCAAGTATAACTCTTAATATTAAGTCTAAAAATGTACTTGTAGTAAAAGCAAGCATTGCTCCAGCACCACGCATAAGACCATCAACAACAATTTTAGCTGAAATCATAATATAAAATGGAGCAATAATTTTTAAGAAAAGCATACCATATTTAATAGCCTCAATGCTGTCTGCTGTCATAAACAAACCTAAAGCTTGTCTACCAAAAACAACAAAGGCAATTAAAAATGGAACTACAATACAAAAACAAAATATAAGACTTGTTTTAAGTCCTTGCTTAACTCTATTAAATTTGCCAGCACCAACATTTTGAGCAGCAAATGTAGACATAGCATTGCCAATAGTTGTAAAACTAGTAAGAGCAAATGTATTAAGCTTAACACCGGCAGAATATCCGGCAATAACAGACGAGCCAAAAGAATTGACTCTACCTTGTATAAATATATTTCCAACTGAAATAAAACTTTGCTGTAAAATACTAGGTACAGCTATATATGTAACTCTAGCAAACATTGGAAGTGAAAAATATTCTGTTATTTTTTCATTATCAACACTTTTTATTCTTATAACAAGACTAACCATAGCTAATAAACAAGCAATACCTTGAGCAATAAATGTTGCCCAAGCCACACCAGCAACACCCCAATTAAATACTGCTACAAATAAAATATCAAGAAAAATATTACCTACTGATGAACCTATAAGAAAAATAAGGGGAGTCTTTGAATCTCCTAAAGAAGTAAACACACCATTAGCTACATTGTACAAAAACAGAAAAATAAATCCAAGCATATAAATATTAAAATATAACTTGCTGTCATTAAAGATATTAGACGGTGTATTTATTATATTCATTATAAAATTACTAGCTAATATACCAATAGCAGAAAGTACAATTGAAATAATTGTACTGGCTATAACAGTTGTTGAAACTGCTGTTTTAACTTTGCCATATTCTCTAGCACCAAAAAGCTGAGAAATAACAACACTACAGCCTATATTGCTGCCCATAGCTATTGCCATAAACACCATAGTAACTGGATATGAAGCACCAACAGCAGCAAGAGCAGCTTCCCCTGCAAACCTACCTGCTATAATACTATCTGCCATATTATAAAACTGTTGAAAAACAGCACTTATAAACATAGGCAGAGAAAAATCTATTAAAACCTTTGAAGGATTGCCTTCTGTTAAATCCTTTATCACTTTTCCATCTTCTCCCTATCTTAATATAATATAAAACAAAGCAACCGAAGTCATTTCTTCGGCTGCTTAATTTTAATTATCTCTTCTTTTTATTTTTCTTGTTAAACTTGTTATTAGCTATAGTTTCATTTACTTCAGCATCAAAAGCCGCAGCAGCAACAAGTTTAAGCTCTTTCTTTTTCTTAACCTTATTATCCACAAGAGTATACAACACAGCCAATATAAGACCTACAAGTGAAATAACCAATGAAGGAATAAGGCCCTTTGACTTAAACTGGAATACAACAGTATGCTCGCCAGCAGGAACATCTACACCAATTACACCATTATTGCCAATAGAAACCTTATCAACAGCCTTACCATCTACATTAACTTTCCAACCATCCACATAAGGAATAGATGTAAATATAACACCATCTGTAGGAGAATTAACTGTACCTTCAATGTGGATATCCTCAAATTTGGTAATGTTATAAGTATTTTGATTTAACTTATCATAAGCCTCTTGGAATACTGAATCATTATAACTTGCTGCATAAATCTTAACAGTACCAGTTTTTCTATAAGTCTTTTCAAACTCACCTTTGTTAGTAAGAGCAAATTCAACATTAATAGTTTCACCAGCACTAACATAACCAATATCAAACAAACTCTTACCAGCAGAAAGTTCTCTATCCTCATTAGCTGTATTGGTCTGATACTTAACTCTCTTAGCATTACCAGCATCAACATATACATAAACATACTGGTCTTTATCTGAAGTAAATGTTGCCTTAACAGTTGGCTCAAGAGAAAGATTAGCTGGGTCAGTAAGCTCATACTTAAAACTATTATCATCTATCTGTTCAGTTACATTCATAAATGTTTTCTCAACACTATCAGCCTTAATAGGAGTAAACATATCTTTGTTTATACCAGCACCTTGCTTAATAAAATTATTCTGAACTTCAAATGGCTGAGAATCCTCTGTCTGCCAATTCTTAATATCAGAATTAACTATAAATCCTAAAGGAAGTACTCTGTCATTTCTATATACCCAAACATTATTAAACTGCTGTTCAAATACATATCTTTCTTTATTAATTTCTCCGTCCTTATTCATAACATATTTAATATCAAACATAGCATCAACAAGTGGAGTAGGGTCATAATATCTGTAACTGTTACCAGTAGCAGCAATACCTAAATTACCAATAAAATCTGATATGCCACCCGGAGCAAGAGATGAAAACTGTGAAAATCCTCTATAATGATAAAGTGCCGCATCATTAATAGAAGTAAATCTTCTAAATTCTGTACGGTAAAAGTTTCCATTTTCTTTATCGTTCATATAATCAACAGCTTCATCTGCACCGTCAATATACTTAACATAAGCCTCTCTGTCAGTTGTTCTGTCAAGTCCCTGTTCACTAGAGAACATACACTCAGCAAATACACAAACAAATATTACGCCTAAAATTCCACCTATCATTTCTGGTTTTGCTTTTGAATAAGCATATATAAAATATGAATAGCCAATCATTGCTACAATGTTAATAATAATATCACTATTAGATAATACTCTGTCAATATCAGAAATAGCCGGTACCATAACAAACTCTGTAACAAGAATAACTATAGTATAGAATATACCTGCGTATACAACAAATTCAAACTTACAACTTTTAATATTAAGTAAACCCTTATAAGCAATATATAGCATAATAAAGCTGTAAATAAATGTATATCTGTGTGGCAAGTTAGATGGGAAATGCATACCGTGTATTAAAAAGTCCAAAGGCTTAATACAAGCACAAAGGAGCATAAATATTAACAAAGCAGACATTAACCACTTTTCTCTCTTATTTATCTTTGTATTAAAGAAGTAGAGAGGAATAAGCATCATTGTTATTACACCACTATAAACATTAGGAAGGTCCTCATTTCTAGCAAGTACAACAGGTCTTGCACCTATAAAATGATTAGTAATAAGCTGATATATATTCTGATAAATTTCAAACTTAGGGAATTTTGTATCACTTGTTGCTGTCTGACCTAAAGCAATAGCAACAGGAGCTAAAATAAACATAGCTGTTAAGGCAGCAATAATTGAAACTATTGCAAACTTAACCATTCTAGCTATCATAACACTTTTATTTCTTTTCCACTCATAATTAGCAAAAAGAACCACAATAAAATAAGCAGCAGTAAATACACAAACAAGAACAGCCATATAGAAGTTTACAATCATAGTAAGTGTAATAGCTACATAGTATAAAATATGCTTATTCTCGTGTATAAGTCTTTCAACACCAAGAGCTACAATAGGGAATAATGCAACTGAATCAAGCCACATTACATTCCAGTAATAACCAGTCATAAAAGCTGTAAAAGCATAAAGTAAACCAAAAATTAAAATAGATAAATCATTTTTCTTAAAATGTTCTTTCAAATAATATGAGAAAAATGATGCACTAAAACAAGTCTTAATAAGTATAAAGAAAGCTAACGCCTCAGGTAAAAGTTTTTGAGGAAAAAGCAATATTAAAAAGCTTATAGGTGAAGCTGTATAATAAGCCATCTGGGTTACAAACTCTTTACCTAAACCACCTTCCCAACTGTACAAAAGACTTTGACCATTAAGTATACGACTTCTTAATTCCTCGTGGAATGGTGCATACTGATGATAAAGGTCAACCTTTAACACAATTTGGTCACCAAAAGGATAAACATGTCTTAATATGTATGTAATACACATAATAATGGCAGTACACACAAATGCACCAATAACAAATCTATTGGCAACAAACCAATTTTCTTTTTTGTTTTCCATAAAAAAATATCTCCTTACTTATTTTTAAATATAAATAATTTACTAAATACATAATTCATAACTACAATGCCAAATTGTGCCCCAATTTTACAAAGACTATCGTTAATATGTAAAAGTCCCACTGTCACATTCATCCACACTATTTCAAATAATAAGGATACTATTCTTGCCCCTACAAAGGAGGGTATTTCCTTTAAAAGCACCTTAATTTCAACAGACTTAGACTGAAAAACGAAAAACTTGTTTGTAACAAAGGCAAAGGCAACAGCTATAATCCAACTACCTACATTTGCAATATTCATTTGGAGCTGTGAAAGCTCACCACCACCAGTAAGCAATAGTTTTATTGCTTCATAGCTTACAAGACAAACAATGGTAGTCAACACGCCAAAAACAAGATAGCTTATAGTTTCTCTATTGCAAACTTTATTTATTAATGTTTTTAACATAATTACCTCCTGTAGTCATTAACAGGCTCGCTAATATTAGTTTTGCCTATAATATATACAGGTCTGTTTTTAACCTCAAGATATATTTTAGCAACATACTCTCCTAAAATGCCACAACAAAGCATAATACAACCACCTAAAAACAACATTATAGCTATAATAGATGCATATCCCGGAAAATCTTTGCCGTGAACAAGAGTCTTAATTACAACATACAAAAGATAAATAAATGAAGATGTTGAAACCAAAGTACCTAAATAAATGGCAAGTTTTAATGGTACAGTTGAAAAAGCTGTAATACCCTCTATTGCATATTTAAAAAGTCCCCAAAAACTCCACTTAGTTTCGCCTGCCGCTCTTTCTACATCTTCAAAGTCAATCCACTTAGTATTAAAGCCTACCCAGCTAAATATACCCTTACTAAAACGCTGGACTTCACCCATTGATACAACAGCAGAAATCATTTGTCTACTCATCATTCTAAAATCACCAGCACCATCAGGCATATCTACATCAGATATTTTATTTACAAACTTATAAAACCCTCTTGTAAAAAGTGTTCTCAAAAATGGGTCACCATCTCTTGTGGCTCTGTTTGTTGCACAGCAGTCATAACCTTCTTCCATTACCTTAAGCATATCAGGTATAAGGGCTGGTGGGTGCTGTAAGTCTGCATCCATAACTACTGCATAATCACCCTTTGAGTTTTTAAGTCCAGCAAACATAGCTGACTCCTTACCAAAATTTCTTGAAAAAGAAATGTACTTTACTCTTTCATCCTTTTCAGCAAGTTCTTTCATTATTGACAAAGTGTCATCCTTGCTACCGTCGTCTATAAATATAAAGTTAAAATCATAGTTTTTTATAGAATTTATTACTCTGCAACTTTCATCATAAAACATCTTAAGCACAGCAGATTCGTTATAGCAAGGGACTATTAATTCAACAAGCATAAGAGTCTCCTTTCTTATTATTTAGACATACATAATTATTTTACCCCAAAACAGAAAATATAGCAATAAAATTTTATATTTTTTATAAAAAAATGACTACCTTTCGGTAGTCACAATTTTTAAAACATTATTTTAAAATATAAACCTTAACATTTGTATGACCAAAACCAGACTTTAAAGCTGCCTGATGTGAACCATAGCAAAGGTCGATTCTGTTGCCCTTAATAGCTCCTCCTGTATCTGCTGCGATACAATAGCCATAACCCTCAACATAAAGCTTTGTACCAAGAGGTATAACTCTTGTGTCAACAGCAGCTACACCGTAACCAGCCTTCATTCCGTTAGCTGTATAGCCGTTAGCATATGAACCACAACACTGTGAACAAGGACAATAAGCTGTTGCGTTCATTGTAAGTACCTTAGAATACTCAACTGTACTTGTATTAGGCACAATTTCAACTTTCTTAGTACCCTCTAAAATAATTTCATCTACTGGCTCGGAAATAACTTCTTCAGCAACGTTTACATCTGCAACTTCACCACTAACATACTTAGTTACCTCTGTAATTTTGTTGATGCCATTAACACCTTCTTGAGCAACCTTAGTTGTTCCCTTAGTTAAACTATCAGTCTGCTTAGTGATTGTAGTGTAAGGAACTTCTTTACTGCTTACCTTTACTTCACTTTTTTCAGCATTTGTATCTACATCGTTTGTCTGATAATAGATAACTTTACTCTTAGCTTCATCAGTGTAATTAACAGAATTTGCCACAAAAACATTTTCTGCTGCTGAAGCTGATGTTGGTAATATAGCTGTTACAGTCATCATAATAGCTGCACAACTTACAAATTTCTTTAACATAAATATCCTCCCGTATGGAATGCAACAATTTTGTAATAATTTGTTAAGTATTTCTTACAAAAATGTCAGCCACAGTTTTATTATAAAATTCGACTGGATTCCTTATTGGTTGTTTTAGTAACATTTTCGCTGGATTTTATAAAAAAATCACAAAAATATAAGCTAGTTGGATTTAAGCACAACCTAGAACATTAAATCTCAACATCACTTGCAACATCTATCTTAACACATTTGTAATAATTATGCAACAACTTTTTTTCACCAAAATATTTCCTTTGCGTTTTGGGCTGTTATTTTACATACTTCTTCAGGAGTAATTTGTTTAATTTCCCCAATTTTTTCAGCAATATATTTAAGATTTTGTGAGTTATTAACAGCACCTCTAAAAGGCACTGGTGATAAATATGGCGAATCTGTTTCAAGTAAAATTTTATTAATCGGAACAAATCTAACCACATCGACTAACTTTTTTGCATTCTTAAATGTTACAACTCCACCTACACCAATATTAAAACCCATATCAATATAGTCTTTTGCCATTTCTACACTACCACTAAAAGCGTGAATTGAGCCTTTTCTTACATTACTACTCTTAATAATATCAAAAGTTTCTTGAGATGCATCTCTTGAATGAATACTAACTGGCAAGTCCAATTCTGATGCCAAATCTAACTGTCTTTTAAACCAATATCTTTGTTTTTCTTTAGTTGAATAGTCATAGTGATAGTCAAGACCAATTTCTCCTATAGCAACAACTTTTTCATACTCTGCATACTTTCTTAGTGTTTCAATATCATTATCTGTCATATTTTCTACTTCTGTTGGGTGTACCCCTACAGCAGCATATATAAATTCATACTTTTTCGCTAAATCTATACTCTTTTTAGAAGTATCCATATCAGAACCTATATTAATAATGTAGTCTACACCATTTGAATGCATTTCTTCTATAAGAATATCTCTGTTTTCATTAAACTTTTCATCTTCATAATGAGCGTGAGTATCAAAATACATTTTCTATCTCCTTTATTTTTAATTTTATTTATAAATAACAAAAGAGTCCAAAAGGACTCTCTTGTATAATATCAATTAACCTACAATAGCACCACTTTCAACATTGCCATCGGCAGTAAGCAACTTAACATTACCACTTTCGTCTTCAGCTGCAACAATCATACCTTCACTTACGTACTTACCCTTAAGCATCTTTCTTGGTGCAAGATTAGTAACAACAACAACCTTTTTACCTACCATTTCTTCTGGACCATAAAACTTAGCAATACCAGAAAGAATAGTTCTAGTTTCAGAGCCAATCTTAACAGTAGATTTTAAAAGTTTATTAGACTCTTGAACCTTTTCACAAGCTAATATTTCACCAATTTTCATTTCTACCTTACAGAAATCATCAATAGTAATATACTCCTTGTCTTCCTTAGGCTGGTCCTTTTGTTCTTCCTTTGGAGCGTTAGCCTTAGCCTGTGCTTCCATAATAGCCTGTACTTTAGGTATAACTTCCTTAGGGTCAAGTCTAGCAAATAAAATCTGAGGCTTTTCAATTACCTTAGTGCCATTAGAATAAAGACCAAACTTATCAAGGTCAGCAAACTCTCTCTTAGAAGCATTTAGTTGAGATAAAATCTTTTCAGTAGTTTCTGGCATAAATGGTTCTAAAAGACAAGCACCAATTGTAATACCCTCAACAAGGTTATAAAGTACTGTAGCAAGTCTATACTGCTTACTTTCATCCTTACCTAATACCCAAGGTTCAGTTTCGTCAACATACTTATTACATCTCTTAAATAATGTAAATATTTCAGTAATGGCATCAGCTACTCTAAGTTTATCCATCTTAGCCTCAACCTTAGACTTACATTCTGTAACAACCTTAATTAAATCATCGTCAACAGCTTCCTTAACATTAGTGTTGTTTACTACACCACCAAAATATTTGTTTGTCATAGATATAGTTCTATTAACAAGGTTACCAAGTACATTAGCAAGGTCAGAGTTAGTTCTTTCAATCATTAAATCCCAAGAAATAACACCATCATTTTCAAAAGGCATTTCGTGAAGTACAAAATATCTTACAGCATCTACACCAAATAAACTTACAAGGTCATCAGCATAAATAACATTACCTCTTGACTTGCTCATTTTACCATCATTATTTTCAATCTTTTCCTCAAAGCTATCCTCACCTCTTAACAACCAAGGATGACCAAATACCTGCTTAGGTAAAGGTAAATCAAGAGCCATAAGGATAATAGGCCAATAAATAGTATGAAATCTAACAATATCCTTACCAATTAAATGTAAATCTGCTGGCCACATTTTATTGAAAAGGTCTGAATTGTTACCATCACAGTCATAACCAATACCTGTAATATAGTTAGAAAGGGCATCAAGCCATACATAAACAACATGGTTATTGTCAAAATCAACTGGAATACCCCATTTAAATGATGTTCTTGATACACATAAATCCTGTAAACCTGGAAGAAGGAAATTATTCATCATTTCATTCTTTCTTGAAACAGGCTGAATAAACTCTGGGTGAGTATTAATATGCTCAATAAGTCTATCTGCATACTTACTTAACTTAAGGAAATATGCTTCTTCCTTAGCCGGGTGAACTTCTCTGCCACAGTCAGGACACTTACCATCTACAAGCTGACTTTCTGTCCAGAAACTTTCACAAGGAGTACAGTACATACCCTCATAAACACTTTTGTAAATATCCCCTTGATTATATAACTTTTTAAATATTTTCTGTATCTGCTTTTCGTGGTCTGTATCTGTAGTTCTAATAAACTTATCGTAAGATGTATTCATTAAATCCCAAATATTCTTAATTTGACCTGCCACATTATCAACAAACTGCTTTGGAGTTATGCCAGCGTCTTTAGCCTTTTCCTCAATTTTCTGACCGTGTTCATCTGTACCAGTCTGGAAAAATACTTCGTAACCTTGCATTCTCTTAAATCTTGCAATACTATCTGCTAATACAATTTCATAGGTATTACCAATATGAGGCTTACCTGATGTATAAGCAATGGCTGTAGTCATATAAAACTTTTCTTTACTCATTTTAAAAAACCTCCATTTTATATTACACTTATTATATAACAATATCTGTAAAAATGCAAAATTATTTTACTTTAATCTGAATATATGTTAAAATAACTTAAAAACCGAAAGGAGAGATACTATGTACAAGCTAATTGCTACTGACTGCGATGGCACAATTTTAGATTCTAAAGGCTATTTGCCTAAAGAAATTATTGATACATTTAAAATTTTACATAACAAAGGTATACATATACTTTTAGCTACTGGCAGAAACGATATTTTAGCTAAAGATTACCTTGATGAACTTAACATAAATTGCCCTGTTGCTGGCTGTAATGGTGCAACACTTTTAAATTTCTATACTAATGAACACTATTTCACAAAATCAATGGACAAAACATCTCTTGATAAAATATTTGATATATGCAAAGACGGAAATATTGGCGTAAAAATGTTTACAAATGATACTTGCTATACAAATGATCAAACTCTCTATGAGGGAGGTATAAACCTTATTACAATTAAATACACCAAAAAAATGAAGTATTCTATTAACTATAAATTAGTTGAAAATATGCACGATTTTTCTGGACTTGATAATATTGTAAAAGCTGTTGTAATTGAACAAGATATTCCTAAACTTTTAAAAATAAGAGATATTATTAATACTAGTATTCCATCTGTTAAAGCTGTTCAATCTAACTGGAATTGTATTGATATTAATTCAAAATCTGTTTCAAAAGGAAATGCTATACTTGAGTATGCAAAAATTGTAGGTATTAAGCCAGAAGAAATTATTGCTTTTGGTGATAGTGAAAATGATATTTCTATGCTTAAAGAAGCTGGTCTTGGTGTAGCTGTAGGTAATGCCGATGATTGCGTTAAATTATCCGCCAATAAAGTTATTGACACTAATGACAATTTTGGAGTAGCTAAGTTTTTAAAGCAAATTTATAATATAAACAATTAATAAAAAAAGTAATAGATAACTTAATAAAGCTACCTATTACTTTTTTATATTATTCTACTGTAATTCAGACCTCTGAACTGTAATATAAATATTACCATTTTTAACTTCTACATCATTAAAAAACAGCTCAAAAAAATCAACTTGTACATAAACATAACCATTATAATAAAGATATATGTTTTTTCATAATATACCTATGTTAGTAGAAAAAGTTATTATAATTACAATTCAGCAACCATATTTTTAATTATTCTACCAGCAGTAACAGCACTTTCTCTAAAAAATCTTTCGTAATTTACATCACTGCCTTCTTCTGCATTATCAGAAATAGCTCTAATAATAACAAAAGGGATTTTATTCAAATAACAAGCGTGAGCAATAGCTGCACCTTCCATTTCACAACAAATAGGATTAAAAAGTGAGTTAATTCTCTCCTTAACCTGTGGGTCAGATACAAACTGGTCACCACTGGCAACTCTGCCAACATAAACCGGAAAACCAATATCCTTAACAACCTTTTTAGCTACTTCAACAAGTTCAGTATCAGCAGTAAACACACTTGTATCCATTCTTGAAATGAATCCAGGTTCATCACCTAAAGCTGAAGTATCAAAGTCGTGTTGAACAGCATCACTTGAAATAACAATATCACCAATTTTAACATTAGAATCCATTGCACCAGCGACACCTACATTAATAATAGCATCAACAGCAAAAAGGTCAATAAGCACCTGTGCACACAAAGCAGCATTAACCTTTCCTATACCTGAACGCACAAGAACAATATTATGTCCACAATTATTTATTTTACCTAAGTGAAAATCAAGACCTAAAGCATTTTTAGTTGTTACAACATTCATATCTTCAAGAATGTTAATAATTTCCTCTTCCATTGCCCCTATAATACCTATTGTCATAAAATTGTATCCTCCTATTCAACTGTCACACTCTTTGCAAGATTTCTTGGTTTATCAATATCTTCACCTAAACCTAAAGCCATATAATAAGCAAATAACTGCTGTGGTATATTAGCAAGCAAAGATGTAAGCATCCAATGAGTTCTTGGGATATAAATTACATCGTCAGCAACTTCTTCAATACTCTTGTTGCCTTCCATAGCAATAGCAAGAACTTTAGCACCCCTTGCCTTAACTTCCTGCATATTACTCTTAGTTTTGTCAAAAAGAGCCTCCTGTGTACAAACACCAACAACAAGAGTAGCCTTTTCAATAAGAGCTATTGGTCCGTGCTTTAACTCACCTGCTGCATAAGGCTCAGAATGTAAGTATGCAATTTCCTTAAGCTTTAATGAACCTTCCATACCTACAACATAGTCAAGTCCCCTACCAATATAGAAAACATTTTTAGAACTTATATACTTATTAACAAAACCTCTTATAGCTGGTACAGCCTTTGTAAGAATATCATTAATCTGTGACGGAAGTCTATCCATAGCCTTTTTAATTTCTGCAAATGTTTTATCATCAATCTTACCAAGTTCCTGTGCAATATGTAATGTAATAAGATACATTGCAACTACCTGAGCAGAAAATGCCTTTGTTGATGCAACAGCGATTTCAAAACCTGCAAGAGTGTATAAAACATCATCAGCATCTCTAGCAATAGAACTACCTACAGCATTAACAACACCTAAAACTCTTGCACCCTTAGACTTAGCAAGTTTTAATGCTGAATGAGTATCAGCAGTTTCACCAGACTGAGAAATAACAATAACTAGTGTATGCTCATCAATAAGAGGATCTTTGTATCTAAACTCACTAGCAACATCAGCATTAACCGGAATTCTAACTATTCTTTCAAGAAGATACTTTCCAACAAGACCTGCATAATAAGCAGTACCACAAGCTACAATGTAAATCTGATTAATATTTTCAAGTTCAGCCTTTCCAAGTTTAATACCATCAAGTTCAATACTTTTGCCGTCTTCAGAAAATCTTTTGGCAAGATTGTCTTTAACAACCTTAGGCTGTTCATATATTTCCTTTAACATAAAGTGGTCATAGCCATTTTTCTGAGCAGCCTCAACATCCCACTTGTATGTATAAACTTCCTTATGAATTTCATTGCCATTAATGTCATAAAGCTTAACTTCATTAGCCTTAATAACAGCAAGTTCCTTATCACCTAAAATATAAGCATCTTTAGTATAAGTAAGAATAGCTGGAATGTCAGATGCTATAAAATTTTCATTCTTACCAAGACCTACAATAAGAGGAGATTCCTTTCTAGCAGCAATAAGCTGCTCCGGATAATCTGTACAAAGTACACCTAAAGCATAAGAACCTTCTATTCTTTCTAAAGTTCTTCTAACAGCCTCCAAAAGTTCTAAACCTTGCTTATAATAGTCATCAATAAGGTGAGCCACTGTTTCTGTATCTGTTTCAGAATGGAAAATATAACCCTTAGCCTCAAGTTCAGCCTTTAACTCTTGATAGTTTTCAATAATACCATTGTGAACAACAGCAATTTTATCATCATTACTAAAATGAGGATGAGCATTTAAGTCAGACGGTGCACCGTGAGTTGCCCATCTTGTATGACCTATACCTACAAAACCGGAAACAGGCTCGTTAAGTAAAAGATTTCTTAAATTATCTACCTTACCTTTAGTCTTTCTAATACCTATTTTATCTTTATTTAAAACAGCAACACCTGCTGAATCATAGCCTCTGTATTCAAGACTCTGCAATCCACTAATAAGTACTGGTACCGCATTCTGTTCACCTACATAACCAACTATACCACACATATAATCAAATCCTCCTTAATTTAAAAGGCCCTCAATAAGTTTAGCAAGTCTTTCAGCCTCTTGCTGAATAATCTGCTGATTTCTACCTTCAATCATTACTCTAACAATAGGTTCTGTTCCTGAAGGTCTAATAAGAACTCTGCCGTCACCACTAAACTTAGCTTCAAGTTTTTCAATTTCTGATTTAATGGTTTCATTCTTAAGATAATCTTTTTTACGCTTGTTATCAACTCTGGCATTAACAAGTGCCTGTGGAAGAACTTCCATTATTTTTTTAGCCTCGTCCAAAGACTTACCAGTCTTTTTAAGGGTAGTAAGAAGCTGAATAGCTGTTACAATACCATCACCTGTTGTATTGTAGTCAAAGAATATAATATGTCCTGACTGTTCACCACCAAAGCAATCGCCATTTTCAAGAATATGCTCTAAAACATATCTATCGCCAACTTTTGTCTTTTCAATATTTATACCCTTTTCATTACCCATAATGAATAAGCCTAAATTACTCATAACTGTAGCAACAATCGTATCATTTTTAAGCTTGCCACATTCTTTCATATAATTACCGCAAATAGCCATAATTACATCACCATCAACAATGTTACCCTTGCTATCAACAGCAAGACATCTATCACCATCACCATCAAAAGCAATACCTAAATCACAGCTATTATCAACTACAAATTTAGCAAGGCTTTCAATATGAGTTGAACCACAATCTTTATTAATATTAGTGCCGTCAGGCTCTCTATGAATAGCGTAAACTTCTGCACCAAGTTCAGTTAAAGCAACTGGGGCAGCCTTATATGTAGCACCATTTGCACAGTCAATAGCTACTTTAATACCATCAAGCTTAATGTCAGTTGTAGTCTGAACAAACTTAACATAATCATCTATAGCTTCTTCACAAACTGTTTTAGCCCCAACCATATCACCTGTTGGACGAGGAAGTTCATCCCAAAGGTCTGTCATATAGCTTTCAATTTCAAGTTCAATATCATCTCTTAACTTAAAGCCTTGAGAATTAAAGAACTTAATACCATTATCCTGAACAGGATTGTGTGATGCACTAATAACAATACCTGCATCGGCATTATATGCTCTAACAAGATGAGCTACAGCAGGAGTTGGAACAACACCAAGACTAACAGCTTGAGCACCTACAGAACAAATACCAGCAATAAGAGCTGACTCAAGCATATCTCCAGAGATTCTTGTATCCATACCTACGATAATTTTGGCAGTATGGTTAGTATGCTTAGTAAGAACATAAGCACCAGCTCTACCTAACTTATATGCAAGTTCTGGTGTAAGCTCAACATTAGCTACACCTCTTACACCATCTGTTCCAAAAAACTTACCCATTTTTCTATTCCTCCTAAGAATATTTACACACAATAATTTAATGGTATTATACCACTAAAGACAAATTAACACAATAGTTAATTATATTACAAATTTTTAGTAAAACTTTTAAGCAATTTAATTAATATAATTAAGCTTCTTTTTTGCTCTTTGCATTAACAATATATATACCTAAGCACACAAGTAAAAGTGCAACAATAGTTCTTACATTAAATATATTTTCACCAAGCATAATACCAGATAAAATCACTCCAAAGCAAGGATTTAAAAAGCAATATACAGATATTTTACCTACTGGATTATACTTTAAAAGCTGTGCCCATATAGTAAAAGCACAAGAAGAAATAACTGCCAGATACAAAAGCATAGCTATTGCTTGAATACTAGGAAATGTTATACTGCCCCCTGTCAAAAGACCTACAATAGTAAGTACAGCACCACCTAATGCAAGCTGCCAACCAGTAGCTGTAACAGAATTGCTTTTTTTAGTTACAAATTTTGTAATAACTGAACCTAAAGCAAAACAAAAGGCAGCAATTAATATAAATCCATCACCCTGAAATTTAAAACTTAAATCAAGCCCTTGTTCAAAACAACAAAATACAACACCACAAAATCCCAAAAGACAACCAATAAATTTCCTTAAATTGATTTTATCATTTTTAAAAGCAAAATGAGCTAAAAT
>UQRG01000002.1 GCA_900543365.1 uncultured Eubacterium sp.
GATAAGGTAACAGAAGTAACTACTGATAAGGTAACAGAAGTAACTACTGATAAGGTAACAGAAGTAACTACTGATAAGGCAACAGAAGCAACTACTGATAAGGTAACAGAAGCAACTACTGATAAGGTAACAGAAGCAACTACTGAGGAAACTACTAAGGCTCCTTCAAGACAATCTTCTGGTGCTGGTGCATCTTCTATTGTTGTAAAGAATTATAATGGCAATGCTGTTACAACAGAGATAACAACAGAGGCAACTACTGATAGTAGAGATGATAGCTCTAATACAGGTAATTTATCAGCATATGTTAAGGTTACAGTTGGTGCTAAGGATGTTGTTGTAAACGATGAAACTTATACTATTGATGTAGCACCATATATTCAGTCTAGTTCTAATTCAACTATGGTTCCGCTTAGATTTGTAGCTATTGCTATTTTAGGCGAAGATGTTGATAAGGCTGATACAAGTGATACTGTTATTTGGGATAGTGTGAATAAGACTGCTACTATTAAGAAAGATGGAGTTACTGCTGTATTTACTGCTGGTAGTAATACTGTTGTAATTAATGGTAATAGTATTTCAATGAACTATGGCGTTGTAGCTGAAATCAAGGATTCAAGAATGTTTGTACCATTTAGAGTTATTGGTGAGGCTTTAAATGCAAAGGTTGATTGGGATGCAGATACAAAGACAGCTTATTATAATAAGTAATAATTTATAACACTAAGAAGGCTCCGAAAATGGAGTCTTCTTTTTATATAAATAAAAATAGAATAATATTATCTTATATACAAAAAATAATGTATTTTTTTAAGTGTCAAAAAAGTCGATAGTCTTGAAATAAATTCTCGCATTTATTTCATTATGCTAAGGCGGTGAGTAGTTGCGTATTTTGTATTCTTGCTATATTTATTATGTGTTTGTTTAAATAATGTTAAACAATACTCTCTTATAAATACATTTGTCCTTGAATTGTGGAGTTAACTATTGACATTATGTATGATTTTGTATTATAATATTCTATAAGCTATATTATAACATAGCTGTTTTATTTTAAATTGGAGGATGGAAGAAATGGAAAGAGTTTACAATTTTTCAGCAGGTCCGTCAATGTTACCTCTTGAGGTGCTTGAACAGGCTCAAAAAGATATGCTTAACTACAATGGTTCTGGTATGTCTGTTATGGAGATGAGTCACCGTTCCAAGTGGTTTGATGACATTATTAAGGAAGCTGAAGCTGATTTAAGAAATCTTATGCACATACCTGATAATTACAAAGTAATGTTTTTACAGGGTGGCGGTTCGACTCAGTTTGCTATGATTCCTTTAAACCTTATGGTTAAAGGTACCTGCGATTTAGTAAACACAGGACAGTGGTCTAAAAAAGCAATGCAGGAGGCAAAGAAGTTTGGTAAGGTTAATTTAGTAGCTTCCTCAGAGGATAAGGTATTTAACTATATTCCAGCTTTAGATAAGTCCAAGTTTAATCCTGATGCTGACTATTTCTATATTACATATAACAACACTATTTATGGTACAAGATATACTGAACTTCCAGATACAGGAAATGTCCCTCTTGTAGCTGACCTTTCTAGTATGATTATGTCTGAGGAAATTGATATTAATAAGTTTGGTCTTGTTTTTGCCGGTGCTCAGAAGAATATTGGTCCTGCTGGTGTAACAGTAGTAGTTATGAGAGATGACTTGATTGGTCACGCAAAGGAAAACTGCCCGACTATGCTTGATTATAAGATTCACGCAGAAAAGGGTTCACTTTATAATACCCCACCTTGTTACTCTATTTATGTAGCAGGTCTTGTGTTTAAGTGGTTAAAGAAAATGGGTGGCGTTAAGGAAATTCAGAAGGTTAATGAAGAAAAGGCTGCTATTCTTTATGATTTCCTTGATAACTCAATGATGTTTAGAGGTACTGTAGTGCCTAAGGACAGAAGTTTAATGAATGTACCATTTGTTACTGATGATGACGACCTTAATGCTAAGTTTGTTAAGGAAGCTACTGATAATGGTCTTGTAAACCTTAAGGGTCACAGAACTGTTGGTGGTATGAGAGCTAGTATTTACAATGCAATGCCTGTTGAAGGTGTTAAAGCTCTTGTTGAGTTTATGAAGAAGTTTGAAATGGAAAATAAGTAATATTAATACTTATTGAAATTTGTTTTAATAATTGTAAGGTCGGCTTAAAGTCGACCTTGTTTTAAATGAAAGGTGACGCATAAAATGTATAATGTATTGACTTTAAACAAGATTTCTAAAGTAGGTCTTGGCAGACTTACTGATAACTATACTGTAGCTGATGATATGAATAATCCAGATGCTATTTTATTAAGAAGTTTCAAAATGCACGAAATGGAACTTCCTTCTAGCTTAAAGGCTGTAGCCAGATGTGGTGCAGGTGTCAATAACATCCCTCTTGACAAGTGTGCTGACCAGGGTATCGTTGTTTTTAATACTCCTGGTGCTAATGCTAATGCTGTTAAGGAGCTTGTTTTAACTGGTTTACTTTTAACTAGCAGAAATATTGTTGGTGCTTATAAATGGGCTCAGGGCTTACTTGGAGAAGAAGGTATTGTTGCGAAAGTTGAAAAAGGCAAATCTAACTTTGCTGGTCCTGAAATTAAGGGAAAGACTTTAGGTATTGTTGGACTTGGTGCTATTGGTGTTCTTGTTGCTAATGCTGCTGTAGCTTTAGGTATGGATGTTATTGGTTATGACCCATATTTTTCTATTAAGAATGCTTTAGCTCTTGATAGCAAGGTTAAGTTTACATCTAACCTTGATGATATTTATGCTGTTTCTGATTACATTACAGTTCATGTACCTGCTACACCAGAAACAACTAATATGATTAATAAAGAAAGCCTTGCTAAGTGTAAAGACGGTGTTAGAATTCTTAACTTTGCAAGAAATGAGCTTGTTGATGTTGATGCTGTTAAGGCTGGTCTTGAAAGTGGTAAGGTAAGCTATTATGCAACAGATTTCCCTAATGAAAATACTGTTGGTGTTGAAGGAATTATTACTCTCCCTCATTTAGGTGCATCTACTCCAGAGGCTGAAGATAATTGTGCATCAATGGCTGCTGAGGAAATGATGGAATATCTTGAAAATGGTAATATTGTTAATTCAGTAAACTATCCTTCTGTTTCTGCGCCTAGGGTTTCTGGTTGTGAAAGAATTTGTGTACTTTCTAAGGCTGATACTATGGATAATGTTAAGAATGCTATTACTGGTGCTGAACAGTTTAATTCTAAGACTAGAGGCAACTATGGTTACACTATTGCTGATGTTAAGTCTGCAGATGTTGCTAAGATTGAAGCTATTGACGGTGTTCTTGGCGTAAGAGTTATTAAATAAAAATCGATTTTATTAAGGGCAATATGATTATATTGTCCTTTTTATCTGTATAGATTATATGTTATAATATGTATTGGTATACAGTTATGGTTAAAATAACTAATTTTTTTAAAATAAAATATATAAAATGACGAAATTGTTAAATTGTGAATTTTTTTGTGTTCTATTACCCTCTTTTTGTGCTATAATTAAGTATAAATAATTATGGACAACTAAGGGGGAGATTCCAATGGACATTAAATTTGTAGAAAATTCATTAATAAGTATTGTTAATAATCCTGTAGCTTGTATTAAGGCTTTAAATAAAGAGTTACCTTTGCCAAATATTATTATGCCAGCTATGGATATTCTCCATTGGGACAATATTGCTACATTTAAAGGCTGGAAAGTACAGTTAAACAGAACTAATCAGCACGCTAGAATTGTAAATGATTGCAATATTCGTTTGGCTTGGGGTACTGCTAAAGATGTTTATAGTGCTTTGCAGGCTATAAGCAACATATAAGTTGAGTTTAAAATTTGTCAATAATATTTATATAAAAAGGACGGTTTTTCGTCCTTTTTTGCTGTAATATTGTGATAATTTTTAAATTGTAAAAATGAAATTTATAAATTTGTAAATAAATCTAAAATTAAACTTTTTATAAAACAAAAGAATGAAACACAGTTTTTTATTTTATTCATTTGATTTATGTTATTAGTGTTTATATTTATAAAATTAGTTGTAAAATAAAAAATCGGCTTAAAAACTATTGACAAAGCCGAAAAAGAATGGTAAAATAATATACTGTATCTTTATGAAAAGACACTTTAACATATAAGCAATTATAACACGAAAAACTGTTATCTGTCAAGGGTAGAATGTAAACAAAGTGTAAATAATTAATTTAAATGTGTATAAAGTGTGAATAAATATAATTTTAAAATTTTAAGAAGGAGTGAAAGCGCCAATGGAAAAGAACAGATTACGCCCTGTACAAAGTGGTGACACTATGCGTATGAGTTATGCAAGAGTTGATGAAGTTTTAGAAATGCCTAATCTTCTTGCATTACAGAAGGACAGTTACCAGTGGTTTCTTGATGAGGGTTTAGCTGAGGTACTTGATGACATTTCGCCAATTAGTGATTACAATGGTAACTACATTTTAGAGTTTGTAGACTTTAGACTTGATAGCGAAACTAAGTACACTATTGCAGAATGTAAGGACAGAGATGCTACTTATGCAACACCACTTAGAGTTAAGGTTAGACTTCGTACTAACGGAGATATAGCTGAGGTTAAAGAGCAGGAAATTTATATGGGTGAATTTCCTCTTATGACTGAAACTGGTACATTTGTTATTAACGGTGCAGAGAGAGTAATTGTATCTCAGTTGGTGCGTTCACCTGGTATATATTATGATATAGCAAAGGATAAGGACGGTAAGAATCTCCTTACTTCAACTGTTATTCCTAACAGAGGTGCTTGGCTTGAATATGAAACTGATAGTAATGATGTATTCTCAGTTAGGGTTGATAGAAACAGAAAAGTACCTGTAACTACTCTTATTAGAGCTTTAGGCATTGGTTCTGATCATGATATTATTGACCTTTTTGGCGAAGAACCTAAGATTCTTGCTACCCTTGAAAAGGATACTACTAAATCTCACGAAGAAGGTCTTATTGAGATTTACAAGAAACTTCGTCCAGGGGAGCCTCCTACAGTTGAGTCTGCTCAGACTATTCTTAACAATATGTTCTACGACTACAAAAGATATGACCTTGCTCATGTAGGTAGATATAAATTTAATAAGAAACTTGCTTTCGCTAACAGAGCTGCTGGTTACAAACTTACTGAAAGTGCTGTTGACCCAATGACTGGTGAGGTTTTATGTGAAGCTGGTACAGTTTTAACAGAAGAAATTTGTGATAAGCTTCAGGATAGTGGTATTAATGCTATTTATGTTGATATAAATGGCAGAGGTGTTAAAATTTTATCTAACAAGACTGTTAAAATAGATGATTATATTGCTGGTCTTGGTCTTACTGCTGAAGATTTAAAGATTAAGGAAAGAGTTTATCTTCCTGTTCTTATGGATTTATTAGAGGCTAATGATGATGCAGAAAGTTTTAAGGCTGCTGTTAAGGCTAATATGTTTGAGCTTGTTACTAAGCATATTACTCTTGAAGATATTATGGCTTCTATTAATTATTGTATACATCTTGATTATGGTATCGGTGAAAAGGATGATATTGACCACCTTGGCAACAGAAGAATTAGAGCCGTTGGTGAACTTTTACAGAACCAGTTTAGAATTGGTCTTTCAAGAATGGAAAGAACTGTAAGAGAAAGAATGACTACTCAAGATACTGATAGCGTTACTCCTCAGGCACTTATTAATATTAAGCCTGTAACTGCTGCAATTAAGAAATTCTTTGGCAGTTCTCAGTTATCTCTGTTTATGGACCAGAACAACCCTCTTGGTGAACTTACTCACAAGAGAAGACTTTCAGCTTTAGGCCCTGGTGGTCTTTCAAGAGAAAGAGCAGGCTTTGAAGTTCGTGATGTTCACAATTCCCACTATGGTAGAATGTGTCCTATTGAAACTCCTGAAGGTCCTAACATCGGTCTTATTAACTCTCTTGCAACTTTTGCAAAGATTAATGAGTATGGATTTATTGAAGCACCTTATAGAGTTGTAGATAAGACTGGAGAAGCTCCTGTTGTAACTGATGATATTATATATATTCCTGCTGATGAAGAAGAAAAGTATACTATTGCACAGGCAAATGAGCCTTTAGATGATTCTAATCACTTTACAAACGAAAGAGTTACTTGTCGTTTTAGAGAGGATAACATTCAGGTTGCTCCAGATAGAGTTGACTTAATGGATGTATCTCCTAGACAGCTTGTTTCCATTGCCACAGCCCTTATTCCATTCTTACAGAATGATGACGTAACAAGAGCTTTAATGGGTTCTAATATGCAGCGTCAGGCTGTACCACTTTTAACAACTGATTCTCCTATTGTTGGTACTGGTATGGAGTATAAGACAGCTAAGGACTCTGGTGTTTGTGTTGTTGCTAAAAATGACGGTGTTGTTACATTTGTTGACTCATCTAAGATTGTAGTTAAGAAAGATAACGGAGACACTGATAAGTATGACTTAATTAAGTTTAAGCGTTCTAACCAGTCTAACTGTATGAACCAGATTCCTATTGTTGATAAGGGTCAGAGAGTTTATGCTGGTGATGTTATTGCTGATGGTCCTTCAACTAAGGGTGGTGAACTTGCACTTGGTAAAAACCCACTTATTGGCTTTATGACTTGGGAAGGTTACAATTACGAGGATGCAGTTCTTTTAAGTGAAAGACTTGTTATGGATGATGTTTATACTTCTATCCATATTGAAGAATATGAAACAGAGGCAAGAAATACTAAACTTGGTGATGAGGAAATTACAAGAGATATTCCTAATATGAGTGCTGAAGCATTAAAGGACTTAGACGAGTTTGGTATCATCAGAGTAGGTGCTGAAGTTCAGCCTAACTCTATTCTTGTTGGTAAGGTTACGCCTAAGGGTGAAACTGAACTTACTGCTGAAGAAAGACTTTTAAGAGCTATATTTGGTGAAAAGGCTAGAGAAGTAAGAGATACTTCTTTAACAGTACCTCACGGTACAAGTGGTATTGTAGTTGATGTTAAGGTATTCTCAAGAGAAGATAATGATGAGCTTCCACCAGGAGTAAATAAGTCAGTTAGAGTATATATTGCACAAAAGAGAAAAATCTCTGTTGGTGATAAAATGGCTGGTAGACACGGTAACAAGGGTGTAGTTTCAAGAGTACTCCCTGTTGAAGATATGCCTTACCTTCCTAATGGTAGACCACTTGATATTGTACTTAACCCATTGGGTGTTCCTTCACGAATGAACATTGGTCAGGTACTTGAAATCCACTTAGGACTTGCAAGTAATGTACTCGGTTGGAAGGTTGCTACACCAGTATTTGATGGTGCAAACGAAAACGATATTATGAATACCCTTGAAATGGCTAACGATTATGTAAACACTTCTTGGGAAGAGTTTAGCGAAAAGTGGAAAGATACATTAAGAGATGATGTATTTAGCTATCTTGATGAAAACAAGGCACATAGAGCTGAATGGGCTGGTGTACCTATTGATAGAACCGGTAAGGTAAGATTAAGAGATGGTAGAACAGGTGAAGAATTTGATAATCCAACTACTATTGGTTTTATGCACTACTTAAAGCTCCACCATCTTGTTGATGATAAGATTCACGCTCGTTCAACTGGTCCTTATTCACTTGTAACTCAGCAGCCTTTAGGTGGTAAAGCTCAGTTTGGTGGTCAGAGATTTGGTGAAATGGAAGTTTGGGCATTAGAGGCTTATGGTGCTTCTTACACACTTCAGGAAATTCTTACTGTTAAGTCTGATGATATTGTAGGTAGAGTAAGTACTTACGAGGCTATTGTTAAGGGTGAAAATATTCCTGAGCCAGGTGTACCTGAATCATTTAAGGTTCTTCTTAAGGAATTACAGGCACTTGCTCTTGATATTGAAGTATTTAACGAAGGCGAGCCGGTTGAAATTGATGAATTTGCTGAAAACAGAGAAGTTTCTGTTGGTGTAAATATTGAGGGTAATGAACCAGATGAGGCTGAAGATGCAGTTAATGTTGATGACAAGCTTGACGACCTTTTAGGTGGTATTTCTCTTGATGATGTAGACCTTGATGATGTGGATAGTGAAGATTTTGTTATAGGTGATGACATTGATGGGGACGATGATTTACTAGGTGAATTTTCTGACCTTGAAAAGTTAATTGATAAGGAGGGAGAATAATAATGAGTAATGATACTGAAAAGCAGATGGTTTTTGACTCTATTAAAATAGGTCTTGCTTCTCCCGAAAAAATAAGAAAGTGGTCTTATGGTGAGGTTACAAAGCCTGAAACTATTAATTACAGAACTTTAAAGCCTGAAAGAGATGGTCTTTTCTGTGAAAGAATCTTTGGACCTACTAAGGACTGGGAGTGTGCTTGTGGTAAGTACAAGAGAATTAGAAACAAGGGTATGATTTGTGAGCGTTGTGGCGTTGAAATCACTAAGAGCAAGGTTAGAAGAGAAAGAATGGGTCATATTGAACTTGCTGCACCTGTTTCGCACATTTGGTATTTTAAGGGTATCCCTTCTAAAATGGGTACTATTCTTGGTAAAAGCCCTAAGGAACTTGAAAAAGTTCTTTACTTTGCAAACTATATTGTACTTGATTCTGGTAGCACAAACCTTGTTTACAAGGATGTTATTACAGAACAGCAGTATAGAGAAACAATTGAAAATTATGGTCCAGGCTCATGCCGTGTAGGTATGGGTGCTGAGGCTGTAAAGGAACTTTTACAAGCTATTGACCTTGATAAGGAATCAGAAGAATTACAGGCTGAACTTGTAGATGCTTCTGGTCAGAAGAAAGCTAAGATTATTAAGAAACTTGAAGTTGTTGAATCTTTTAGATTAAGTGGTAACAGACCTGAATGGATGATTATGGATGTTGTGCCAGTTATTCCTCCTGAGTTAAGACCAATGGTTCAGCTTGATGGTGGTAGATTTGCAACTTCTGACCTTAATGACCTTTACAGAAGAGTTATTAACAGAAATAACAGATTAAAGAAGTTAATTGAATACGGTACACCTGATATTATTATTAGAAATGAAAAGAGAATGCTTCAAGAGGCTGTTGACTCACTTATTGACAACGGTAGAAGAGGTAGACCAGTTACAGGTCCTGGTAACAGAGCATTAAAGTCCCTTTCTGACTTATTAAAGGGTAAACAAGGTAGATTTAGACAGAACTTACTTGGTAAGAGAGTTGACTATTCTGGTAGATCTGTTATCGTAGTTGGTCCTACACTTAAGATTTATCAGTGTGGTTTACCTAAGGAAATGGCTATTGAGCTTTTCAAGCCTTTTGTTATGAAGAAACTTGTTAGTGACGAAATTGCTGCTAATATTAAGAGTGCTAAAAGAATGGTTGAACAGTTAAAGCCGGAAGTTTGGGATGTCCTTGAAAGTGTTATTAAGGAGCATCCGGTTATGCTTAACAGAGCCCCTACTCTTCATAGACTTGGTATTCAGGCTTTTGAACCGGTACTTGTTGAAGGTAGAGCTTTAAAGCTTCATCCACTTGTTTGTACAGCTTACAATGCTGACTTTGATGGTGACCAGATGGCAGTCCATGTACCTCTTAGTGTTGAGGCACAGGCAGAGTGTAGATTTTTACTTCTTTCTCCTAACAACCTTTTAAAGCCTTCTGATGGTGAACCAGTTGCTGTACCATCTCAGGATATGGTTCTTGGTATTTACTACCTTACACTTGCTAAAGATGGCGAGCCTGGTGAAGGAAAGGTATTTAAGGATGAAAATGAGGTTCTTCTTGCTTATGATAACAAGGTTATTAGCCTTCACGCTAAGATTAAAGTTAGAAGAAGTCTTGAAGTTAATGGTGAGGTTAAGACTGGTTTAGTTGATACTACTTGTGGTAGAATTATATTTAACGAAATTATTCCTCAGGACTTAGGTTTTGTTGATAGAACTAAGGAAGAAAATGAGTTGAAGTATGAAATTGACTTCTTAACTGGTAAGAAAGAATTAGGTAAGATTATTAACAGATGTATACACAAGCATCCATCTACAGAAACTTCAGAAGTTCTTGACGATATTAAGAGTCTTGGTTACAAGTTCTCTACCAGAGCATCACTTACAGTTTCCGTATCTGATATGAAGATTCCAGAGGCTAAGTATTCTTTACTTGCTGAAGGTGATGAAGAAGTTAATAAGATTACTAAGATGTACAGAAGAGGTCTTATGACAGACGAGGAAAGACATAATAAGGTTATCTCCGTTTGGGAAAAGATTGATGATAAGATTACTAAGGCGTTGATTGACAACTTAGGTCAGTACAACGATATTTATATGATGGCTCTTTCTGGTGCCAGAGGTTCTAACAGACAGATTAAGCAGTTAGCAGGTATGAGAGGTTTGATGGCATCTCCAAGTGGTGAAACTATAGAGCTTCCAATCAAGGCTAACTTTAGAGAGGGTCTTTCAGTTCAGGAATACTTTATTTCTGCTCACGGTGCTCGTAAGGGTCTTACTGATACAGCCCTTAAAACAGCCGACTCTGGTTACCTTACTAGAAGACTTGTTGATGTTGCTCAGGATATTATTATTAGAGAAACAGACTGTGCTGAACACCTTGACCAAATTCCATATATGGAAGTTGAGGCATTTATGGACGGTCAGGAAACAATTGAGTCTTTAAATGATAGAATTAGAGGTAGATATTCTGCTGAGGATATTTTAAACCCAGAAACTGGAGAAGTTATTGTACCAAATGATACTCTTATTACTCCAGATATGGCTGATGCTGTTATTGCTGCTGGTGTAACTAAGGTTAAGATTAGAACTATACTTAGCTGTAAGTGCCACAACGGTGTTTGCTCTAAGTGTTATGGTTCAAATATGGCTAGTGGCAGACAGGTTAGAATTGGTGAAGCTGTTGGTATTATTGCCGCACAGTCAATTGGTGAGCCTGGTACACAGCTTACAATGAGAACATTCCATACTGGTGGTATCTCTGGTAATGACCTTACACAAGGTCTTCCAAGAGTAGAGGAACTTTTTGAAGCAAGAAATCCAAAGGGTCGTTCTATTATTGCTGAATTTGGTGGTAAGGTTACTGTTAATGTAAATAAGGTAACTAAAAAGGAAGATGTTACTATTACTGCAGCTGATGGCACAGTTAAGGATTATTCAATTCCTTATGGTTCAAGAGTTTGTGTTCTTAATGGAGATATAATTGAAGATGGTGACCAGATTACAGAGGGTTCTATTTATCCACAGGATATTTTAAGAATCAATGGTGTAAGAGGTGTTCAGGATTATATTCTTAAAGAGGTACAGAGAGTTTACCGTTTACAGGGTGTTGATATTAACGATAAGCATATTGAAGTTATTGTTAGACAGATGCTTAAGAGAGTAAGAGTTGAAACTGCTGGTGATACTGGTCTTTTGCCAGGTTCACAGGTTGATTGGCTTGCTTATGAAGCTGCTAATGATAAAGCTGCTCTTGAAGGTAAGGAAGAAGCAACAGGTTCAAGAACTCTTCTTGGTATTACTAAGGCATCTCTTGCAACTGATAGTTTCTTATCTGCTGCATCTTTCCAGGAAACAACTAAGGTATTGACTGATGCTGCTGTTAAGGGTAAGGTTGACCCACTTGTTGGACTTAAGGAAAATGTAATTATAGGTAAGCTTATTCCAGCTGGTACAGGTATGAGCCTTTATAGAAAGGTTGACTTAAAGCTAGATAAAGCGGATTATACAGAAGAAACAGCTGATGTATTAAATGAAGATATTGAAATAGTTGATAATGATGTAATTGAAACTGCTGATGATATTAGTGATGAAGTTATAGATGCAGCTGTTGAAAGTGTAGACACAACGGAAGAATAATATATTTGAAATAAATGTATTTGAATTTTAAAAAGGGAGCTTTTGCTCCCTTTTTAATTTAAGGTATAAAGTGTATTATAATAAAGATATATGGTACAATAAAATGTACTATAAATAACAGCTATAAATAATGTATTATAATAGAAGAAACTCATACCAAAAAGAATTTTAGTAAATTATATTATTAAAATAAAGTTAACATTATTTCTATTCTATACATACTTTGCCCAATGCTTCACCTACAACTTCAATACTATTAAGAGCCTCTTCGTAAGTATTGGTTTGAGCTCCAAGTTCAATAAGCATACTTTTATCCATCATATGTTAATGTATATTTTTCTAGGTAGGTTTTGGTTGAATCCATATACTTGTTGAAACATTTGATAACTTAATGCAAGGTTAGTATTAATATATGGATTAACAAGGTCAGGAATATCAACCAATTTACCATTGTTCCATTTCTTACAAATTCCATTAAAGAACATAATTTTTGCATAGTTTTTACCATTAATATTTGTAACAAGTCTTAAATTGCTATTAACACCATCACGGTGTAAATCAATTACAAGTTCAATAGATGGATTTTCTTTTAAAATTTGTCTCACAACAGGTTCAGCTCGTTCATAAGCACCATTTCTTTGTAATTTACCATTTACCATATCAAAACGGTCAGTTAAATGAATACATTGAATACCATATTGGTCTTCAATTATTGACTTTAAGTGTTCGCCTACACCAATAACACCTTCATTAATATTCTTACTATCTGCATATAATTCACTACCATGAGTGTGAAAAATCAGAATTTTAGGTCCATTTCCCTCCTTGTTAATATGCAAATCTGCATTAGCCATTTTATTTGTATCAAAAAGGTTCTTATCAATACCAGTTTTTTTATCAATAGCGTATATAGATTTAAGTGAATTATTAAAATTTTGTGAATTTTTAACAGATGTTGAAAAATTGATTTCATTATCAATATAAACTTCCCCCATTTCATAAATTGATACAGAACCTAAAGTTTGTTTATTTGGACTAAAAATAAATATTAGAAAAAATATAAAAATAAAAAAAGCAAAAGAAATTATAAAAAAGTGTCTTTTATCCATTTAGTATCCCCTTTTATTAGAAATTTTACAATGTAATTACAAAATCAATTAACAAAGTTGAATTAACCCTATGTCATAATAACTAAAAAGTTTTTAATAATTATGTAAAAATTTAACAAATTTATGCATTTTTGGATTATTTTATTCGGAGTTCATATTTTGTTCATATATATGAGTTATTATTAATAATGTTCACTAACAATAATAAGGTAATTTAGACAATATAATTTATGAAAACTATATAAGCTTTGTATAAAGTGATTATGGGTTATTTTGTAAGTTTTTATATTACTTGTGCATTGTCTATATAATTTTATATTTAATAGTTGGCTTAATTATTCTTATTATTAGGAAAGAAAAGGAGGATATATTATGAAGAAAAGCTTAAAAAGAATTTTAAGCTCCGTTCTTGCAGCAACAATGGTTGTTGGTACTGGAGCATTTGTAAATGAACCATTTAGCAACTATGCTGTTGAGAATGTTTATGCGGCAAGTTATTTGACTGAATCTGCGGGTTGGTTTGAGTCAGCTTATGCAGAATGGACAGCTGTTCCAAATGCCACAGGCTATGCAGCATATGTAAAGGGTGCGGGTGAAGCTGACTCAGCTTACAAAATGCTTGACAATGAGCTTGTCAGAAAGTACCCTACTTACTTCAGAGCAGATGCTGTTGGCTTAAAGGCTGGCAACTATGTAATGAAAATTGTACCTTATGTAAATGGTAAAGCTGATGAAAGTTTAGCATTAACTACAGGTACTCTTAATGTTAAGGCTTATGATCGTTCAGGTGCAGCCTTTTCATCTAAGTCTAAATACAAGACCGGTTCAGGTGCTTACAATGATGATGGTACATTAAAGAGCAATGCAATTGTTGTTTATGTAACTAAGGATACAGCTAAGACTGTACAGGCAACATTAAATGGTATAACTTATACTGGTTTTCAGGATATTGTTTATGGAAAGCAGAAAGGTGATACAACACCTTTAGATATTCGTATCATTGGTACTATTGATGCTGATGATATGGATAGTTTTGGTTCATCTGCCGAGGGTCTTCAGGTTAAGGGTAAGAATTCTTATGCTGAAATGAATATGACTATTGAAGGTATTGGCGAAGATGCACAGATTAAGAATTTTGGTATTCTTTGTAGAAATGCAGGTAATGTAGAGTTTAGAAACTTTGGCATTATGCTTTGTATGGATGATTCACTTTCTCTTGATACTGACAATGCTAATATATGGGTTCATAATATGGACTTATTCTATGGTTCAACTGGTGGCGATGCCGACCAGGCAAAGGGCGATGGTACAGTAGATGTTAAGGGTCAGTCATCATTTGTAACTATATCTTATAATCATTTCTGGGATAGTGGTAAGTCATCACTCTGTGGTATGAAGTCAGAAACAACTGATTGTCAAATTACTTATCACCATAACTGGTTTGACCATTCTGATTCAAGACATCCTAGAATTAGAACTATGACAGTACATATTTACAACAACTACTTTGATGGCAACTCTAAGTATGGTGTTGGTGTAACAATGGGTTCTTCTGCTTTTGTTGAAAATAACTACTTTGAAAATTGTAAGCACCCTATGTTAAGTTCTATGCAAGGTTCTGATATTGAGCAAAATACCTTTGCTGAAGATGGTGTTACAGCAACAGGATATAAGTATGGCACTAAGGGTACATTCTCTGGTGAAACAGGCGGTATTATTAAGTCTTATAACAACCATATTGAAGGTACTCAGAAGATTGAAAGAACTTGGGATAGTACATTACAGTACGAGCCAGTATTCTATGGTGCTTCTGTAGTTGATTCTGATACTCAGTTTGATGCTTATCAGGTAACATCAAGAAACCAAACTGTTCCATCAACAGTTAAGTCACTTAGTGGTAGCACTACTTATAACAATTTTGATACAGATACTTCTAATTGGGATTTAGGTGTTGACCCAGCTAATATTACTCCAGTTGAAGAAGTGCCTACAGTTGTTAAGTCTTCTGCCGGTCGTATGAATGGCGGTGACTTCCCAACTGACAGAAGTCAGTTTACTATTATTAATGATGCTTCAAATTATTCTGTAGATACTGAATTTAAGACAGCTATGCAGAATTACAAGTCATCTTTAGTATCAGTTGGTGGTTTAGATGCTGGTAGTTTACCAGAAACAACAACTAATGTAGAGGTTTCAACAGAAACAACAACAAAGACTGTAGAGGGCTCAACAGAAACAACAACAAAGATTGAAGAAGGCTCAACAGAAACAACTACAGTTAACCCATCAGGTGCAGCTTCAATGGGTACTTATGTTATAGGTGATGGTGCAACTGGTGGTGACTTTAATGTAGTTAATAACAGTACTTATGGCAACATTAACTTTAGCAATGTAAGAAGTGTTGATGCTGGTGGTGCTAAGTTAAGAGCAGCTAATGAAATTACATTTACATTAGCTTCAGAAACAGAAGTTTCTATTATTTGTGGTGAGGGTAAGGATGTAATACTTACTGATGGCACAAATAATTATACTTGTGCAGCAAATACAACAACTACTAAGACTGTTCCAGCAGGTAGTTATAAGATTAAAGGTTCTGCTGACAGCAACAGTTTAGTTTCTAAGATTGTATTAAAGTCAACAGGAACTACTCCGGATCCAGACCCAACTCCAATAGAAGTTAAGGGTGATGCAAATGGTGATGGAAAAGTTACTAGAGCTGATATGACTATGGTACTTGATTTTGCTTCAGGTAAGATTAGTGCAGTAACTAAGGCAGACCTTGCAGATGTTTCTGGCGATGGTAAGGTAACAGCTTATGATGCTTATCTTATTGGTAAGATTATTCTTGGTTAATATTATATAGTAAGAAAATATTAATAATAATGAATTTAGTTTGCAGGGTAAAACTTTGCAAATACCCCTAATAAAAGTTAAAAGGAGGATTAAAATATGAAAAAGTGTTTGAAGAAAGCCATTAGTGGTATTCTTACAGCATCAATGCTTTTCTCATCAGTAGTTTTTGTTCCAACTTCTGCTTCAGTAGCAGTAGCAGCAACAACTGGAGCTTTTTCTACTGTAGGTGGTTGGAACGAAACTCTATATGCAGAGTGGGCTGACCAAAACCCTGACGACACTGCTGTAAAGGTCGGTTACAAACTTAGCAGTGATGTAAACTATACATATCTTTCAGGTAATGATTATACATACCTTGTTAGACCATTAAATGCAAGTCTTGGTCGTGTAGATATTCCTGGTTTAAAAGCAGGCACTTATGACCTTGAGGTTACTTCATCTGATGGTACAGTTTATACTAAGACAGGTATAGAGGTTACAGCAAATGACCGTTCTGGATATGCTCACTGGAAGTATTCAGAGGGTGTAGGTGCATACAACAATGATGGTACTCCAAAGGATAATGCTATTATTGTTTATGTTACAAATGAAAATAAGGACACAGTTGAAGTTCCTGGTTATGAGGGCAAAACTTGGTCTTACACACCATCATCAAGCTCACCTTACACAAGAGATGGAGTTGGTGTTGGTAATATATTAAACAACAATATGAAACTTGTTCAGGAGATTACTATTACAGATAACCACCCTATTATATTTAGATTTATAGGTAAGGTTAATGCTCCTAAGAACTTAACTCCTTATAATACTAAGGACCCTATTCTTGGTGGTGCAAAGGGTGACAATGGTAACCTTGCTATTACTAAGTACGCAAGAAACATTACTATTGAAGGTATTGGTTCTGATGCTACTATTGACGGTTGGGGCTTTACTTTCTCTCAATCTGGTACTTGTCCTACTGAGGCAGGTAAGAGTTTTGAAGTAAGAAACCTTACTTTCAAAAATTATCCAGAAGATGCTTTAGGTTTCCAAGGTGATGATGAAATCGCATCTCCTATTGAAAGAGTTTGGGTTCATAACAATGTATTTTATCCTGGTTATTGTGCTAACCCTGCTGAAAGTGATAAGAAAGAAGGCGACGGCTCATGTGACTTTAAGAGAGGTCAGTTCTATACAATGAGCTATAACCATTATATTGGTTGTCACAAGACAAATCTTTTAGGTGCAGGTGCAAGTGATAATCAGTATTATATGACATTACACCATAACTGGTATGAGAAAGTTGGTTCAAGACAGCCACTTATGGCAGGTGGTAATGTTCATATTTATAACACTTACTTCCAAGGTGCAACAGATACAACAGTAGATGCTAGAGGTAGCAATGCAGTATTCCTTGAAAATAACTACTATGATAGTTGTAAGAATTACTACAAGTCAAGAAATAATACTTGTATAGCTAAGTCTTATAACGAAACATTTAATAGTGGCTCTATTGGTTCAATTTCAGGTAAGAGAACTGTTGCAACTTCAAGAGAGCAATCAGCTATTGCTGATAATGGTCTTAACTTCCCAGATGGTACATCAATGAAGGACTTTGATACTAACACTTCTCAGTTCTACTATGATGTAGCTAACAAAAAGTCAGATGTTCAAATTCTTAATGCAACAGCTGATGTTCCTAACTATGTTAAGGCTCACGCAGGTGTATTAAGTGTTGGTACTGATACTGAAGATAATACAGAAGTTACAACTTCAAATTCAGAGGGCTCTACAGAAACAACAACATCATCTACTCCTGTAACGCCTAGTACAGGTGATAGTGTTAAGACTTTTGAAAACGGTGTTGACTCAACTTACTATACTATTGTTGGTTCTACTTCAAATAGTAAAGGTTCAGTAAGTTACAATGGTGCAACTTATAGTAATTGCTTAAAGATGGAGTCTAAGACTAATATTCAGTTTACACCAAAAAATAATGGTGTTCTTACATTAGTATTTGGTGGTACAACTGTTGCAGCAGGTAAGAGTGTTAAAATAAATGGTACTGCTTATAAAGTAAATGATAATGGTATTGTTACAGTAGAAGTTGCTGCAGGTACTACATATACTGTTACTAAGGGCGATTCTATTAATCTTTTCTATATGGCTGTTGCTGAAGAAGGCGGAGAAGCCACAACAGAAGCTACAACAGAAACAACAACAAAGACTGTAGAAACTACAACAAAGGCTACTACAGAGGCTACTACAGAAGCTACAACAAAGGCTACTACAGAAACTACAACAAAGGAACCAACTTCAGAAACAACAACTGAGGCAACAGTTCCAGACCCAACACCATCAACAGGTTTAGTAGCAGGCTCTTATACATTAGTAAAGGGTATGCAAGCAGTAGAGGGTCTTGATACATCTAATGCAAGAAGTTTAGACAGTGAAGGTGCAAAGGTAAGAAGTGATAGCTTTATTACAGTTACACCAGCAGTAAATGGTACAGTAGCATTAACTTGGACAAATAAAGCACCAGCTGTAAAGGCTGTAGTAAATGGTGCAGAAACAGATGTAGTATTAAATAGTACAGCATCAGTTTCTACATTTGAAGTAACAGCAGGTGTAACATATAAGGTATATGGTTCACAGGCAGGTAGCAACACAACTATAACTAACTTAGTATTAGCAAAGTCAGCTACTCCTTCAGAATCATCATCTTCAAGTACTTCAACAACTGAGGCTACAACAGAAGCTACAACAAAGGCAACTACAGAAGCTACAACAGAAGCTACAACAGAAGCCACAACAGAGGCTACTACAGAAACTCAAACACCTGTAAGTGGTGTAAATATTGCTGTTGATAGTGTAAATGCTAAGGTTGGTACTCAGGTTACAATTCCTGTTAGAGTTACTGATTTAACTTCTCTTGCATCTTTAGATGTAAATGTTGCATTTGATGCAGGCAAGGTTACAGTTAATTCTGTATCTAATGGTAATGTTGTTACTGATTCTAATGCTGCTTTAAGCTACAATGTGGCTAATGGTACAGTTGGTGTAGCTATTGCAAACCCAGCTGAAACTATTGCTAATGGTGATATTTTATTTAACTTAGTTGTTACTCCTACTGCTGAAGGTACAGCAACATTTACAGTTACTGTAGATGAGGCCTATGCTACAGAAGGTAAGACAATTGAAATAACAACTATAGATGGTACAGCTACTATTACTAAGGCAGATCCAGTAGGTCCTACAATTGTAAAGGGTGATGCTGATAAGAACGGATTAGTTGAAAAGAATGATGTTACTACTATATTAAATTATGTAGCAGGTATTATTTCTTCAACAGAAATTGACACAGAGGCTGCTGATGTAAATGAAGATAGTAATGTAACAACTAGAGATGCTTACTTAATTCAGAAGTATCTTAATGTAGGTAGCTGGAATTAATTCCAAATTTGATTTATCAATAATAATATTCAAGCCTTGATGAGGAGGGATTAACTCTCCTTGTCAAGGAACCTATACAGGTTAATATTAAAGGAGGATATATAAATATGAAAAAGTGCTTAAAGAAAACACTTAGTGGCATTTTAGCTGCTACAATGCTTTTTTCATCAGTAACAGTTTCAAATGTTTTCGCAGCACCATCTTTTTCTCAAGTTGGTGGTTGGTTTGAAAGTATTTATGCTGAAATTCCAAGCATTAAAGATGCAGATGTAACTGGTGTATCTTACAGTGGTGCAACAAGTGGTACACTTTCAGGCGATGACCTTACATACCTTGTAAGAGATATGTCTGGTGGTGTCCGTATTGATGTTCCTGGCTTAAAGGCAGGTACTTATACTTTAACAGTAACTACTTCAAGTGGTACAGTAACAAAGGATAATATTATTGTTCAAGAGTATGACCGTTCAGGTTATGCACATTACAACTATACAGAGGGTGTAGGTGCATACAATGATGATGGTACTGTTAAAGCTAACGCAAAAATTTTATATGTAACTAATGAAAATAAGGACACTGTTTCAGTTACATCTAAAGATGGCACAACTGTTACAGGTATTGGTAATATCCTTAACTCAGCTGGTAAGGATGCTGGTACAGGTACTACATCTAAAGGTGGTAAGCCTAATACTAATGCAGGTATCATTGGTAAGCTTGCTGATGATGGTACTCCACTTGTAGTTAGAATTGTAGGCGATGTTAAAGCACCTGCAGGTGTTACAGCTTATGACTCTGTTGATTATGGTGGAACTGTTGGTGACAACGGTTATATGGCAAGAATGCAGGGTGGTAAAGATGTTACTATCGAAGGTATTGGTGCTGACTCAAGTATTAATGGCTGGGGTATTCACTTTATTTGTGATACAGTAGGCTATTCTAAGGGCAACGGTAAGAGCTTTGAAGTAAGAAACATTAAGTTCCAAAATGTTCCTGAAGACTGTGTTGGTATGGAAGGTCAGCAGGAGGGTTCAACAATTACTGCTGGTGTTGAGAGATGTTGGGTTCATAACTGTTCTTTCTATGCACCAAGTATTTCTAATCCTGCTGAGTCTGACAAGTCAGGTGGTGACGGTGCTTGTGACTTTAAGAGAGGTCAGTATTTTACTAATTCTTATTGTTACTACAAAGGTTACCATAAGACAAATCTTGTTGGTTCTTCAGACTCAAGTTTACAGTTTAACTTAACTTATCATCATAATTATTGGCAGAATTGTGAGGCAAGAGGACCATTAGGTCGTCAGGCTAACATTCATATGTACAATAACTACTATGAAGGTCAGACAGACTATGCAATGAATACAAGAGCTAATTGTTATATTTTCTCTGAGTATAATTTGTTCTATATGTGTAAGAATCCACAGAGAGTAGATGCAGGTGCAATTAAGAGCTACAATGATTCTTTAAGTGGTTGTATTGAAGCAATGGAAGCTAAAGTTGTAACAGATAAGTCTACAAAGGTTTCAAGTGGTTGTAAATATGAAAACTTTGATACAGATTCTTCTTTATCATACATTCCATCAAACAATTACAAACTTGACACAAGTATTGTAAGTGCTAAGAAGAATATTATGGCTTATGCAGGCACTATGAAAGAAAATCCTGTAACAGCTGAAAGTGTTAATACTTCTATTGTATTATCTGACAGACAGCCAACAGCATCTGTTCAGTTACCTTATGATAAAGATTTAAATTCAAGTTATGTAACTAATAAATCTGGTGCCATTGATAATATTGTATTTAATGTAGGTAAGACTGCTGTTGATAGTATTTCAACTGCTACAGATACTAATGGTCAGAACATTGTATTTTATGTTAATGAGCCTGTTAATATTTCAATAACAGATGGTGGTGCTACATATCCTGTAATATTATTAAATGATAGCGGTGAAGCAATAATCACTGGTACAGGTACAGCTAACAATGTGCCGGCAGGTACTTACTTTATTCAGTCTAGTGGTTTCCAACCTGGTAAGTCAGGCTCTCCAGCTAAATTTAAGGAAGCTAAGATAACTCACTTGTCAATAGTTTCAGCAGGTTCTGAACTTCCTACAATTGCTGAACCAACTACAAGTGAGCCAACAACTTCTGACTCAAGTAATCCAACAGAGGGAACAACAAGTAACCAAGAACCAGATACAGAAGAAACAACTTCAAAGCCATATGATGGTGAAGGTCTTGTTTGGAATTACACTTCTGGTGAAAATACTTTAGGTGTAAACTTTAATGGTAATGATTACACAGGTAGTTCAGTAACTTATAATGGTTCTACATTTACTAAGGCTGCCAAGATGGAATCTAGCACAAGTATTGGCTTTACAGCTCCTGGTTCAGGTAAGCTTACTATAGTTTCTAAGTCATCTAAAAATCCTGCAACAATCAAAGTAAATGGTGAAACTGTAACTATTAGTCAAGATGGTGCAACTACTATTGATGTTCCAGCTGGTGCAGTAAATATTACTAAGGGTACAACAAGTACATACTTATACTTACTTGAATTCAAGGGTGACTCAGTTGAAACCACAACAAATGTTACTACTGTAACAGAAGCAACAACAGAGGCAACAACTAAGGCTGAAGCAACAACAGAAGCAACAACAGAAGCAACAACTGTTCCAGAAGGTGTTGTTGTTAGTGTAGGTTCAACTACAGCTAAGACAGGCGATAAGATTACTGTTCCTGTTAAGCTTACTGGTTTAAACACTCTTGAAAATTATGCTGTTACAGTAAACTATGACAGCAATGTATTAACTCTTAGCGATGTTGTATCATTTGTTGATAGTAACAATTTTGTTGTTAATAAGAATAATGCTGGTGTTATTAAGGTAGCTTATGCTAATGATAATGCAGGTAGTGATGATTCATTTAATGGTGATGTATTATTTAGTATGACATTTACAGTTAAGTCAGAAAATGACACAACTTCATCTATTAATGCAACTGTAAATCAGTTAAATGATGGCGTAACTGCAACTGTAGTTAATGGTACAGTTACTGTTGATAATGCTGTAACACCAGTATCTATTCCTGGTGATGTTAATAAGGACGGCGTTGTTAATTCTGTAGATGCAGCTATTGTATTAAAGATTGCATCAGGTATTATTACTGACACTACACCTTATGATATGGTTGCTGCTGATTGTGATGGTAAATTTGGCATTGATGGTCGTGATGTAATTTGGATTCTTAACCATCAAACAACAGATGATAATACTAGTACAACAGAAGCAACAACAGAGGAAACAACTTCAAAGACAGAAGACACAACTAAGGCTGAGGCAACAACAGAATCTACAACAACTTCTCCAGTTGTAACAGATGGTCTTCCAGCTGGTTCTTATGACTTAACAGCAAGTGTTACAGATAAAATTGACACAACTAATGCTCGTGATGTAAGTACAGCCGGTATTAAGTTAAGAAGTGAAAACTATATTGAGTTTGTTGCAGGTGTAAGTGGTAAACTTACTCTTACAGTAAGTGGTAAGGCAGCAAAGTTAGTTTCTGTAGCTAATGGTGCAGAAACTGAAGTGGCTCTTAACTCTAATAGTGCAAATGTAACTGCTGGTACAACATATAGAGTTTATGGTACAGAGTCAGGCAGCAACACTACTATTACTAACTTAGTTTTAGCTAGTGATGGTACAGTTGTAGAGCCTACAACTCAGGCAACAACTAATTCAGAAGTAACTACTTCTAAGACAGAAACAACAACTAAGACATCTGGTGGCGATGCTACAACAGAAACAACAACAACTGATTTATCAGGTGCTATAAATATTTCAGCCGGTGATTCAGCTTCTCTTGCAACAGCACTTAAGAATGCAACAGCTGGTACAACTATTAACCTTGCACCAGGTACTTATAAAATGAGTGCAGCAACATCAATGAGTAAGTCTGGTACAGCATCTAAGCCTATTACAGTTACTTGTGCAAATGGTATGGCTACACTTGACTATGATGGCACAAGTGGCAGAGCAATAACTGCTAAGGCTGATTATATTAATTTCTCTAACTTAACTGTTAAGAATGGTGGTGACAACGGTATGTATATTACTGGTGGTCACATTAATGTTGAAAACTGTATCTTCCAGGCAAATGGTGATACTGGTCTTCAGATTTCAGGTGGCGGTAACAATGTATTAGTTAAGAACTGTACATCATTTGATAACCTTCAAACAGAAAATGCTGATGGTTTTGCAGCTAAATTAGGTGCTGGTGAAAATGTTGTATTTGATGGCTGTATTGCATACTGCAACTCTGATGATGGTTGGGATTTATTTAGTAAGTCAGGTGACCAGCAGAATAAGTACCCTATTACTTTAAGAAACTGTATTGCATTTAAGAATGGCCAGTTAACTGATGGTACTGTAGAAAAATCAGGTGATAGAAACGGCTTTAAGTTAGGTGGCGGTGGCTACGGTGCTGCTCATATTGTTGAAAACTGTATCGCATTTGATAACGGTGCTTGTGGTTTTACAGATAACAACAACCCAAGTCTTGCAGTTCTTAAGAATTGTACAGGCTATAGCAATGCAACAGCTGATGTTAAAAAGCATAACTTCTCTATATATAGAGCAACAGAAGGTATTGAAGTAACTAACTGTCTTTCTTATGTATTAAATGCAGACCCTAATGGTGATGGCAAGGATAGATTTGACGGTTCTTCAAGTGGTACTACTTATAATGCTAATGCTACTGTAGCCAATTCTGTATTTGGTTGTGCTAACAAATATTATAAGATTGCAGGTGCAACTAAGATTACAGCTACTACTCAGCTTGCTACAAATGGTACAGAAGTTACTGTTTCTGATTCAGATTTCCAGACATTAGAATTACCTTATACAGATATTCTTAAGGTACACGAGCAGATGAGAAATGCTGATGGTTCAATTAAGTTAAACGGTTTCTTACAGCCTAAGGCTGGTACTGATATTGAGGGAATGGGTGCTCAGTTTAACTAAATTTCTGATATATATAAGGTAAAGGTTTTTATAACCTTAGGGGTGATTAATTTTACCCCTAAACACCTTATTTTTGTATATAATTGCTAAAATTGCAATTAGGATTTTGTGAACCTTGTTTTAAGAAATTTTTAAAATTTTATTGCAATGAATTATTAATTGATGTATAATTGTTTTAAATTTGGTGATTATTATTCATCATTAGAATAAAAAAGGAGGATATGTATGAAACTTAAAAGTGTATTTGGTGCACTTGTTGCTTTCGGTGCTATGGCTCTTATGGCTGTTGGTGTTCAGGCAGCTACATATTCAGCTGGTGTTGTTAAAGCTACAGATGGCGTTGCTGCAGTACCTATAACAGTAGCTCCAGACAGCAATGACTCATCTAGTAGTATTGAGGGTTATATCATAAAAATTACTTATGACAAAACAAAAGTAACCCCTAAAATTATGGGCAAAGATGTTACTGGTGCAGACCGTTATGCAGATATTGACCCTAGTTTTAGAAGAGAAGGGGCTAATGCTGTTTTTGTAAGTGATATTGTTTCAACTGAAGGCAATAATGAAACCTTAGCTGTTGCTTGGGCTTGTTCAGACCCTATTGATGTTACTCAGGAAGTAACTATGGCAGCAGTTGATTTTGATATTGCTCCTGATGCAACAGGAAGTGTTCCTATTGATGTTCAATTCTCAGCATTTGTTGATGATAATGAAGACGGAACTTTTTCAATTGTTAAGGGTGCTGGTGATGATGGTGCAATTAATATTGATGCTGAAAAATTCCTTAGAGGCGATGCAAATGGTGATAGCGTTGTAGATATAAAGGACGCAACATTAATTGGTCAAAGCACAGTTTCTTTGGGTGTTATTGAAGAAGTAAACGAATTAAAAGCTGATGCTAATGCTGATAGTATTATTGATATAAAGGACGCAACATTAATTGGTCAGTATACAGTTGGTCTTGGTGTTATACCAGATTAATAAAGTGTAAATTGGAGGAGATATAAAATGAAGCTTAAAAGTGTTTTATCTTTAGCTATTGCTTGTGGTATGACTTTGGCTATGTCTGTTATAGCTCATGCTGCTAGTGAAGTAAAGATTTCTGGTGCTACAGTTGATGAATATGGTGCAACATTACCTGTTGTCCTTAATACAACCGATATAGGCAAGTCTGATAATGTATCTACATGGGATATTACAGTAAAATATGATTCAAGTATTTGGAGTTATGATGGCTATAATGATCCTAATACATATTCAAAAAGAGGTCAGACTTATCCATTAGGTACAGTTTATACAAATGATGCTAATAATCAGAATGGTGAAATTCATATGACTTATAGTTGTATTGGTGCTAATGGTTATCCAGTAATTACAGATGGTAAATTGACTTTAATTGAAGTTTATTTAACACCTAAGGATGGAAATACTGTTTCTGAAATTAAGGATTCTAGTTTTAGTGTTGGTGTAAACTTTATTGAAGATGAGGATGTTACTGATGGTGTAGAATCTTATCCAGGTTCAGAAATGAATTCATATTTTACATTTGATGTAACTGGTAATCTTGATGGTAATGAAATTGTAGGTTTAGCTGCATCTACTGATGGTGGTGCAACTAAGCAGGAATTAACTAAGTATGTGTCTACTACATTAACTAGTGATAGTACAGATTATGCTTCAGCTACTACTAAATTCCTTGTATCTGTTGTTAATACAAAAGGTGCTGATGCTGTAACTGATATTACAATCTATGGCAAGTTAGAAGATGGTAATTATATTCCATTATCTAGCTTTGACCAGAAAGATTTCTTAGTACAGACTTTTGCACAGTAAGGAGGGGTGATAAAAATGAAGAAGTATGAAAAGCCAGTAATTGAAGTTTCTACATTCTCTAATAAAGATGTTATCACCGTTTCTGGTGGTCTTAATCTTTATAAGACTGGAACATTTTCACAGGGTGAAAATAAAATTAATTTCTAATTATGTTTTTGATATTAATGTGTATAAAAAGGAGTGGTTTATGCCACTTCTTTTTTGTGCTTTTTAACAAAAAACTGGTGTAGTATTGATACCACACCAGTAAATATTATTCTACTACATTAAGATTAGCTGATTCATCTTCTGTTAAATTATCTTTATCAATAATATTTAGATTTAAAAAGTTATTATTTTCATTTATTGTTGCTGTTTTACTATCTTCTAACCAACCAATTTTTGCATCTACTGCTTCCCCAACAGCTCTTAAAGGCAACATAAATTTTCCGTCTACTATTTGTTGTGGTACATCAGGAGTAACAACCTTGTCATTTACTTTAAATGTGCTTTCGCCATTTGTAAGAGTTATTTTACTATTTTTCTTTGTATTTGTTAATGTTGCAGTTTTAGTATTTGGGTTCCAGCTAACATCATATCCCATATACTCAAAAACACCTCTAACAGGCACCATTGTTCTGCCGTCAATTATTACACCTTTGTCAGCAACTTCGTTACCATTTGAATATACTGTAATGCTGTCATTTGCCATTGTTGGTACTGCAAACATAAGCATAGCAATTCCTGTTAAAATAAATTTTTTCATTTTCATAACCTCACTTTTTATTAATATTATTGACTTTTTATATTTGTTGTGTTATCATTTAAATACAAAAGGAACTGCCAAAGCGGTGGTTTCCTTTAAAGTGGTTTATTTAAAAATAACCGTCACTTTCCAGGGTGGGCGGTTGTTTTTTTATGACAACAATAAGAGCAATGAGTAATACAATTAAATATGTATATTCAAAATATCCCATAGTATCACCTCCTATCAAGAGGATAGAAGGAAACCAACCGCCAAACCAAAAGGCTAAAGACAGCCCTTTTGCAGAAACAATTATACAATAAAAGATGAAAAAAGTAAATAAAAAATAGGTAATAAGAATTGACAATAAAAAAGAAATATGATAATATGAAAATACAAAAGGAACTGCCAAAGCGGTGGTTTCCTCTTTATTGTTGGGTATTAAAAATAACCGTCAACTTTGGTAGAGTGGGGCGGTTATTTTTTTAATATGTAGAGTATCAATAATATTAATGTTAAATAAAGAATATTATTATCCATATTAATCACCTCCTATCAAGAGGATAAGAGGAAACCAACCGCCAAACCAAAAGGCTAAAGACAGCCCTTTTGCAGAAATAATTATACAATAAAAGATGAAAAAAGTAAATAAAAAAAGGAAGACATTAAGCCTTCCTTTAATAGTTTATAAATTCTATTCGTAATCTACAACATCAATCCACTTTAATAGAAACTCTCTTTCTTCCTCGTTACCTTTTACAGATTGAGAGGCAGCTACTATTGGTAACCACTGTTGTACATACTGTTTAGCCGTATCACTTTTTTTACAGAATTTATCCATATACATTTCTGCCATTTCTGTATCACCATCAAGACAGAATAAAAGGTAAGTTCTGGCAGCATCAGCACTAGCATTTCCCTGTGTTGCGTGTGACCAGTCAATTACATAATAGTCACCAGTAGGTGATATAATTATATTACTTGGATTAAAGTCGCCGTGACATACCTTATTATGTTTAGGCATACCTTCAAGTCTAGTGTGAAGTTCGTATCTTGTTGTAGCATCTAAATTTGTTTCATTTATTTTTCTGTTCATTTTATCTTTTAATTTAGTTAAAAGAGGTGAACGCTTAGAGTGTATCTCCATTTGAATATCAACAAATTTATCCATATACATATCAAGATTTGCCCTATCATTTTTTATAATTTCAGCAAGAGTTTTACCCTCAATATAATCCACAACTATTGACCACTTGCCGTCAATTTTTGTTACTTCCTCAAGCTGTGGTATTTTAAGTCCTGTTTCTTCAACTCTGGCTTGATTAAGAGATTCATTTAATATATCTGACTTAGAAAAACCTTTGTCAAATTCCTTAACTACATATTTGCCTGACTTATATATTCTTTTATTGGGTCTTTCAGCTAATATTTTTTCTATCTCCATAACAAATTACCTCCCTTATTATTTGCCATAATATGCCTTAAGGTACATTGCCTTGATTTCCTTCATTAATGGATAACGAGGGTTAGCACCTGTACACTGGTCGTCAAATGCCTGTTCTACCATATCATCAAGAGTATCAAGGAAATACTTTTCATCAACGCCGTAATCTTTAATAGTCTTTTTAATGCCAACTTTAGCCTTTAATTCTTCAATTGCTGTTATAAAGTTTTCAAGAGTTTCTTCGTCAGTTTTTCCAGTAATACCACAGAAGTTGGCACATTCAACATATCTTTCAAGTGTGTGTGGGTATTCATACTGTGAAAATGTACCCATTTTAGGTGGTACAGGATTAGCATTGTATCTCATAATCTCTGTAATAAGGAGTGCATTAGCAATACCGTGTGGCAAGTGGTGGAATGCACCAAGTTTGTGTGCCATAGAGTGGCAAACACCTAAGAAAGCATTGGCAAATGCCATACCGGCAAGAGTAGATGCATTAGCCATTTCTTCTCTTGCTTTCATATCTTTACTGCCGTTTTCATAAGCAGATGGAAGATATTTAAATATAAGTTTCATAGCTTTTAAAGCAAGACCGTCTGTGTAATCAGTAGCCATAATAGAAGCATAGGCTTCAAGAGAGTGAGTTAATGCGTCAATACCGCTGGCACTAGTAAGTCCTTTTGGCTGGTCTTTCATATTGTCGGCATCTATAATAGCCATATTTGGTAAAAGCTCGTAGTCAGCAAGCGGATACTTTGAGCCAGTCTTTTCATCAGTAATAACAGCAAATGGAGTAACTTCAGAACCGGTACCGGAAGAAGTTGGTACAGCCACAAAGTAAGCCTTTTCGCCCATTTTAGGGAATGTATAAATTCTTTTTCTAATATCTTGAAATCTCATTGCCATATCAAGGAAGTCTGCTTCTGGGTGTTCATAGAGAACCCACATAATTTTGCCGGCATCCATAGCAGAACCACCACCTAATGCAATAATAACATCAGGTTCAAAGGATTTCATAGCTTCTGCACCAGCCTTAGCACAAGCTAAGTTTGGGTCTGGAGCAACATCATAGAAACAAGTATATACAATACCCATTTCATCTAGTTTGTCTGTAATAGGCTTAGTATAGCCATTCTTATAAAGGAATGTATCTGTAACAATAAATGCTCTCTTTTTACCCATTACTGTGCCTAATTCATCAAGGGCAACTGGTAAACAGCCTTTCTTAAAATATACCTTTTCAGGAGCTCTAAACCAAAGCATATTTTCTCTCCTCTCTGCTACAGTTTTAATGTTTAACAAATGCTTTATGCCTACATTTTCTGATACGGAGTTGCCACCCCAAGAGCCACAACCAAGTGTAAGAGAAGGAGTAAGTTTAAAGTTGTATAAGTCACCAATACCACCGTGAGATGATGGAGTATTAACAAGAATACGGCAAGTTTTCATAGCTGCTGCGTGTATAGCCATTTTTTCTTTTTCTGCTGTGTTAATATAGAGTGAAGATGTATGACCATAGCCACCGTCAGCTACAAGTTGTTTAGCCTTTTCAATAGCATCATTAAAGTCAACTGCGTGGTACATTGCAAGAACTGGTGAAAGTTTTTCGTGAGCAAATTCTTCTGAAATATCAACAGATTTAACTTCACCTATTAATATTTTAGTATCTTCTGGAACATCAACACCGGAAAGTTTAGCAATAGTGTAAGCACTTTGACCAACAATTTTAGCATTTAAAGCACCGTTTATAATAATTGTTTTTCTGACCTTGTCAAGTTCTTCACCTTTAAGGAAGTAACAACCTCTGCGAGCAAATTCTGATTTAACATTGTCATATATATTACCAACAACAGTAACAGATTGTTCAGATGCACAAATCATACCATTATCGAAAGTTTTAGAATGAATAATTGAGTTTACAGCAAGGGTAACATCTGCTGTGTCATCAATAATAACTGGTGTGTTACCTGCACCAACACCTAATGCTGGTTTACCTGATGAATAAGCCGCTTTAACCATACCAGGACCACCTGTTGCAAGAATAATATCAGCATTTTTCATAACTTCATTAGTAAGTTCAAGAGATGGTACATCAATCCAACCAATAATACCCTCTGGTGCACCAGCCTTAACAGCTGCTTCAAGTACAACCTTTGCTGCTGCAATAGTGCTTTTTTTAGCTCTTGGGTGAGGACTTATTATAATAGCATTTCTGGTTTTAAGTGAAATAAGAGTCTTAAATATTGCTGTTGAGGTTGGATTTGTAGTAGGAATAACAGCAGCTATAAGACCAATAGGTTCGGCTATTTTTTTAATACCATAAGCTGTATCTTCTTCAATAACACCACAAGTTTTAGAATTTCTGTAAGCATTGTAAATATACTCAGAAGCATAGTGATTTTTAATAACCTTATCTTCAACAATACCCATACCAGTTTCCTCAACTGCCATTTTTGCAAGAGGTATTCTCATTTTGTTGGCTGCAATAGCTGCCTCAAAAAATATTTTGTCAACCTGTTCCTGTGTGTAAGTGGCAAAAACCTCCTGTGCCTTTTTCATAGCTTTCATTTTGGCTAATAAAGCATCAACATTGTCGATAATAGGAGTTATTTCTTTATTTTCCATTTGAAATCTTCCTTTCTTTTATAAACTGTGAAAAATATTATTCAACTCTCCATAGAATTAGATAATTATTTAACGAAGTTTGTTAATTAATTATCAAACTCATATTTATAGTATATCATATTTTTTTTAAATTGCAAGTGTTACTTTTAAAATATACATAATAATTATAAATTTTATTTGTAAAATATGTAAGAACTTGCTTTCGTTGTTTTAAAAGTGTAACTAAACTGTAAATATTAAGCCGTTGTATTAGACATTGATTTATGCTATAATCATTGTGTATATGAATGTGAATACTTTATTTTAATCGGAGATGTTTTTAAATATGAATAAAAGATTTTTAAAAGGTTTAGTTAGCCTTACACTAAGCGGAGCTTTGGTTTTGAGTTCTGCTGGTATAACATCAGCTTTTGGAGCTGACACAACTGTCCTTTATGAAAAGAAAGATATTCAAACTATTGCTCAAGGTCTTACCTATGAGAAAAGTTCCAGAATGTATAAGTCTGGTTGGATGGATGTTTATGTTCTTACTGTTGATGCTAGCCAAAGTGATTTATCACTAGATGTTATTGAATCTGTTGATAAATATGGTGGAAAGGCTACTGTTGAAAAGCTTGCTAAGGATAATGGAGTTGTAGCAGCTGTAAATGGTGACTTTTTTGGCTCAGGTACTTTAAAGTCAAGTATGGGTCAGGTAGCAGGTAATGGAGATATGATTGCTGCCCAAAATTATTACAATGGCAGCGAAAATCGTTATGCTGGTTTTTTTATAGATAGTGCTGGTGTGCCTTTTATTGATTATGTTAAATCTACTATGTCATTTTATGGACCTAGCATAAGTCTTGAAATGGGTGCTAAAAATAAGGTAACTGATTTTTCTAAGCCGGTTTATTTTGATACAAGAGCAATTAAATCAACGGCTACTTTAGATGCTTACTTTAAAAATTTAACTAAAATAGTTGTTACTGACAGCAAAATTACATATATTTCTGCTGCTGGTGAAACTGTAGATGTTCCAGAAAATGGCTTTATTATTGTTATGAATAATGCCACTAGACAAAAGGAATTAAGTAAGTTTTCTGTTGGTATGTCAGCTGGTTTTGTTGAAAACGAAAAATTTGTTTTTAGAGAAAGTAAAAAAATATCTGATATTAACTTTGGTATAAGCGGTGGTGGTGAGCTTTTAAGAAATGGTGAGATTGTAAATAACGGTCTTATTATTGGTGAAAATGTTAACAACCCTCGTACTATGCTAGGTGTTAATAAGGATAAAAGCAAGATTTATATTGTATGTATAGATGGTAGGAAAAATGGTAAAGGTGCTACTCACGCCGAGGCAGCCACAATAATGAAGGAATATGGTTGTTATGATGCTATTCATTTGGACGGTGGTGGCTCTACAACTATGACTGTGCAGACTAAGGGGAAAACTTCACCGGAAGTTGTTAATGTGCCAAGTGAAGGTTCATTGAGAGCTGTTGCTAACGGTGTTGGTATAAAGGTAAATGGCGAATCTGGTGTTCCTGCCAGAGTTGAGCCTTATGTGGCTGATTCTGAGGAAAACATTATGTTTAAGGACTTTGAAAGTAAGATTTATGTCAATCTTTATGACGGCAAATTGGCTGAAATGAATGTTGATTTAGGTAAACTTTCATTTAGTTCTACATTAAAGGGTACTTGGAAAGACAATGCTTTTACACCATCTGAAACTGGTACTGGTACAATAACAGTTAATTATGGTGATATTTCAGACACTATTGATGTAACAGTTTTAAAGGGTGCATCTGCTCTAAGAGTTGGTGCAGATAAATATGCTCTTGGTACTGGCGAAAGTACTAAACTTACAGCACAGGTTATTAATAAAGATGGATATTCTATTGATGTAGACAGCAGTAAAATAAATTGGAGTGTAAGTGACAGTTCAGTAGGTCATATTGAAAATGGTACTTTTGTAGCTGATGGTAATGGTACTTGTGTTGTAACCGGTACTGGTTATGATGTTTCTGCTAAAATGACTATGTCTGTTGGCAAAAAGTATGTAGCTGTAAATAGTTTTGAAGCTGCTAGGGATTTAGTAATGTATTACTATCCTGAGGGCATACAAGGCAGTGCTGAAACTGATACGCAGGTTAAATATGACGGTACTTCATCTATAAGAATTGATTATAACTTTAAGGCTAACCAGACTACAACACAAGCTGTTTATGCTAGTCTTGAAAAAAGTCCTATTGCTTTCCCATCAGGTGTGTCAAGTTTTAGTATTTGGTACAAGGGTGACGGCAGTGATAATGGATTAAAGGCTGTTTTAAATTATGGTCAAGGTAAATCTACAGATGTTGTTATTACAGACAACTTAAAGTCTACAGAGTGGAAGCAAGCTAAAGTTGAGTTACCTGACGATGTAACTGAACCAGTTTATTTAAACAAGGTTTATGTTTATTCATTAAATACTACAGACGAAAATACAAAGGGCAGTGTGTACTTTGACTACCTTACAACTGAAGCTCCTGCATCAGGTGGAGGCGGTACTGTTTCTACTAATATTAATGATTATATGGAGGCAGACCTTTCAACTCTTACAGGTGACTACACAACTGTTACAGCCTTTGGTACTACTAAGTACATTGGTACAGCTGGGAATAACCTTATTAACAAAATGTCAGCTGGTGCAAAAACTATGGCTTTTGTAGGTGAATCTGGTATTTCAAATACAAGTTCTGTAGCTTCTGTTATTAATCAGAATAAGTATCAAACATCTGAAAATGACAATTTTTCATTTGTTACTCTTGCTGTTTCTAATGGCAGTTTAAAGGCAGCTAGTGGTGACCAGTGGAGATATTTACAGGATTATGTTAATAGATTAAGCAAAAAGAATATTATCATAATGATGAATCCTTATACTTGGTCAGGTATTACTGACTCAAGAGAAAGAAATGCTCTTCACGATATTCTTAAAACAGCATCAAGAAAGAGTGATAAAAATATTGTAGTTCTTTCTTCTGCAGGTGAAACTAATTTTGTTGAAATTAAGGATGGTATAAGGTATATTAATCTTGCTGGTGTTAATGCTTCAAATCAGCAATATATTAAGTTTATGGGTAATAATGATGAACTTTATTATGAGTTCTGTAATGTGAAATAAATGATAAGTAGAGTTACCATTTTTATGTTATTATTTTAAGAAAATCTAAAGTTATAATACATTGTTACATTACAACCCAAAGAAAGGATAAAACTATGGCAAACAATTCAAAAGGTGCAATGGCAAAAGATACAATTATATATATGTTAGCGAAAGGTATAGAGGGCATTGTAGGTATTGTTACAATGTCAGTAATGACTTATCTTTTGTCAACAGCACAAATGGGTTATTATGTAACAGTAAATATAGCTATTACAACTATAGCAATGTTAGCTATACAGTGGCTTGTACAATCAGTTCTTCGTTATGTTAATAAGTATGATATAGCGGGAAAAAATAAGGAGTTTTATACAACTGTATTTACTGCTTGGTTTAGAGTAAATTTTGGTGTTATTCTTGTAGCAGTACTATCTGTTCTTTTAGTTAAATTTGGCTTTGGCAGTGTTGAAAATATTGCTCTTAAGTTGGGTTTTACTAATATTGATAGAATTAGGCGATTTACATCTATTTACACTAACAGAGTATTTGTATGTGGTATTTTGTGGTTTGTTAGTTACAATACTGCACAGCTTATGATTTCGATGCTTGCTGCTGTTAGAGCAGTCAAACTTAATTTGCTTTTGTCAATTATTACAGTTTGTGGCAGACTTGTGTTTATGGTTATTTTCTGTAAACTTTGGACAAGTAAAATTGAATGGATTTTCTTAAGTTACTTTATTACTGATGCTATTGTTTCTATAATAGGTATGAAACGACTTAAGATACTTAGCTACATTAAGGGTAAGGCAAGTAAGGAAATTTTAGATGAATTGAAGGAATATGGTTTCCCTCTTATGGGCAATCAGCTTACAACATCTGTACTTAACCAGTCTGATGCTTATATTATTACTCTTATGTTAGGTGCTAGTGCATCTGGCATTTACAAGGCTAATTATTCTCTTATTTCATCAGCATTTACCCTTTTAAATGCCTCTGTAATGCGTGGTTGTTATCCAACTATATTAAGAGCTTGGTCAGAGGATAAAAAGGAACAAGTTCAGAAACTTCTGAATGAGGCTGTTAGAATGTATATGATTATAGCAATACCTGCTGTTGTTGGTGTATTTGCTGTTAGTGACGCAGCTGCTTATGCCCTTTTTGATGCAGAGTATTTTGAAGGACATATTGTTATGTTCTGGGTAGCACTTGGTATGATGTTTTTAGGTCTTACCGAATATTCAATTAAGCATTGGGAACTTAATGCTAACACAAAGGCTATTTTTGGTAGAAGCCTTATAGGTGGAATTGTTAATTTAGCTCTTAACCTTGTGCTTATTAAAGTTACTGGCAGTTATTTTATTGCTGCAGTTACTACATTTATTGGTTTCTTTGTTTATTTTTGTCTTGCTAGATTTGGTACAAGAAATTATCTTAAGTGGCGTATTGCTCCAGTCAAATTTGTTAAAATTGTTTTTTCAGCTGTTGTAATGTGCCTTGCTATAGAAGGGTTAAAGTTAATTTTACCTAATAGTAAATTATGTTTGGCAATATTCATAATTTGTGGTATTATAGTATATGGAACAATGCTTGCCTTAACTGGTGAGATTAAAGGTGAAATTGCTATTATTAAAAATAAATTAGCAAGAAAGTAATAATAAGATTGGGTAATATTATGAAAAAGGTATTAATTATTGCAAATCAGTTTCCGCCTATGGGTGGTTCAGGTGTTCAGAGAAGTGTTAAGTTTGTAAAGCATTTAAGAGCTTTTGGTTATGAACCGGTTGTACTTACTAGAGAAATAGGTAATATGCCTCTAAAGGATGAAACACTTTTAAAAGATGTGCCTGAGGGTGTTAAAATATATAGAACTAAGGCTTATGAGCTTCCTGAGCTTAAGGGTATTATGAGAATACCGGGTAAGGTTCTTGGTAAGTTTGTTATTCCTGATACAGCTTATTTTTGGTATAAAAATACAAGAAAAAAGGCTCTTGAAATTATTGAAAAGGAGGGTATAAACATTGTTTATACTACTTCTGCACCTTATAGTGACCATTTACTTGGTCTTTATATTAAGGAAAAAGTGCCTAATATTAAGTGGGCAGTAGATTTTAGAGATGAGTGGACGAATAATCCTTATACTCTTGACAATCCTTATTGCAGTTTTAGAACTAATAAGGAAAAAAATATGGAACATTCAGTTGTAACTAAGGCTGATATGTTAATTACTAACACACCGGTTATGAGAGAAAACTTTATTAGAAATAACAATATTAAAGGAGATAATTTTGTTGTTATTCCTAATGGTTATGATGTTGAAGATTTTGCAGATTTTGATACAAGTATTAAGCCTCAAAACACTAGACTTACTATGGTATATACTGGTGCATTATACGGCAGACGAAAACCAGATAATTTCTTTAAGGCTTTAGCCGAACTTAAAAGTGATGGCAAAATTGACAGTAGCAAAGTCCTTGTTAAACTTATTGGCAACTATCATAAGGATAAGCTACAGAGTCAAATTGACAGTTTTGGTTTAACAGATTGCTTTGAAATTGTAGGATATGTTCCACATAATGTATGTATTGAGCATCAAATGGCTGCAGATGTTCTTGTACTTATTGAAGGCAGTGGCAGAGGTGCTAATGCTTTCTATACCGGCAAGATATTTGAATATATGAATACTAATAGACCAGTACTTGCTGTTCTTCCAGAAGGCTGTGCAGCAGACCTTGTTAAGGAAAGTAAAATTGGTATAGTAGCTAATACGGATAATGTTGAAGAAATAAAAGGCATTATTAAAGAATACTATGACAAGTGGTGCAATGGTACTTTGGACTTTGCACCATACAGAAATGTTATTGAAAACTTTGAAAGAAAGAAACTTACTGAAAAATTAGCTGAAGTTTTTGATAAAATGTAATGTATAGTTACTATTACAATAAATAAATAATTGGTGATATAAATATGAAAATTCTACACTTCATAAGCGGAGGAGATACAGGAGGTGCAAAAACTCATGTACTTACTCTACTTGAAAATCTAAAAAAACTGAATATTGATGTAGAGTTGCTCTGCATTATGGAGGGTATATTCACTGAGGAGGCTCGTGAGCTTGGTATACCTGTTACAATTATTCCTCAGACTAAGAGATATGACCTTTCAGTAAATAGAAAAATACTGGATTATATTAATACTTGTGGTTGTGATTTAGTTCATTGCCATGGAGCCAGAGCTAATTACATATCCCTTTTCATTATGCACAGTGTTAAAGTACCTATGATTACAACACTTCATAGTGATTATAAGTTAGACTTTAAGGACAATGTAAGAAAGCAAATGTTCTATACTCCTATTAATTCTTATGCATTGCGTCGTTTTGACCATATTCTCTGTGTTACACAGGCATTTAAGAATATGCTTGTCAGCAGAGGGTTTAAGAGTGATAGAATAGAGGTTATATATAATGGTATAGATTTTAAGCCTGAATTGGAGTATCTTGACAAGGAAAGATTTTATGACAGACTTCATATTAAATATAACCCTAACAAAAAATATGTAGGTATTGCTGCCAGACTTTATGCTGTTAAGGGTGTTGATGTATTTTTAAAGGCTGCAAATGTTCTTGCCAAACGCTGTGATAATATTGATTTTGTTGTTTTAGGTGATGGTGATATGTGGGATAATTGCCAGAGTTATGTTAAAGACAACAATTTAGAAGGCAGGGTTTATATGGCAGGTCAAATTATGAATTCTGTTGTTATGAACAGCTTTTATAAGCACATTGATGTTAATACATTAAGTTCTTATTCAGAGAGTTTTCCTTATGCACTTCTTGAGGGGGCTAGAATGAAAAGGGCTACTGTAGCAACAGCTGTAGGTGGTATACCAGAAATGATTGAAAGTGGTAAAAGTGGCTACTTAGTTCCGTCTGGTGACTATAAGGCTATGGCAGATAGATTTGAAGAACTTTGCAATGATGATAAATTAAGGTTAAAAATGGGTAGTGATTTTTATAACAGAGCATTAAACAATTTCTCTGTTGAGTCTATGGCTAATACTCATATTAACATATACAACAAAATTATAAAGGAGAAAAATAAATGAAGTTAATTGATGAAAAAGGAAAATTATTGGGCAAACTTAATATTGTGGATTTAGTAGTAGTTGTGCTTATTGTGGCTATTATTGCAGCAGTAGGTATTCGTTTTACTTCATCTAAACTTAATGCTAATGGTCTTACTCCTGTTAGTGGGGATAAGTATTGTTATGTTACAGCTTTTGCTAGTTTACAGGTACCAGAGGTAGCAGAGGAGTTACATATTGGTGACCATATTGCTGCTGGTGGTAAGTATACTGATGCTGAAATTGTAGACATTAAGGTTGAGCCAGCTGCTTACATTGGTGTTAATTCAGAGGGTAAGGCTGTTTATAGTGAGCACCCTCTCTGGAAAGATATTACAGTTGTAATTAAGGAAAAGGTAGACCCGTCTAATATTACATTAAAGGTTGGCGGTCAGGAAGCCAGAGTTGGTTTTAGCTATATTGTTAAAACACAGACTGTTGAGGCAAATGCTAAAATTAGAGGTATTGAATTTAAGGATAATTAATGAGGTGACTTTATGAACTTAATTAAAGAAAGTTTTATAGTTACAGCGATTATAAACATAATTAAAGCCTTTGAAAGAGGCTATGACAACAGTGTTTTAAAGAAAAATGTGTCAAAAATCACCATTGTTTTTAACAATAGTGGAACACACAGAGTTCTTTCTCGTTACATAAACAAAAATCCATACTACAGAAATAGTGTTGTTTATAAAATTATTATGGCAATAGCTAGTCTTTTTGATAAATTTTTTGCCAAAATTAATGTATTAGGAACAAAACTTTTGTCTGGCAGTATTGTTGCTAAAAAAGTTAAAGATGCCTATAATGCAGGTGTCAATCAAAAACTTTTTGGCTTTGGAGTTTTGTTTATGAGTATACCTTTAGGCAGTCTTTTCGCTCTTATTTGTTTAGGACAGGCTACAGGTAAAAATATGGCAGTATGCTGGGGAATATTTATAGTAGGTGTTGTACTTGTTATTATGGCTATTTGTAAGGATTCCCTTAAAAACAGCAAAATAATTAAGGCTGTTTCAACATTTTTTGAATTAATAAGATAGTTGGTGGTTTTGTGAGTAACAAAAATATAATATTAATAGTGCTTATAGGTCTTATTTTAGGTATAGGCTGTGGTACTTTAGGTCCTATAGCAGCTCTTGCACTTGTAGCAGTAGTTGTTGGATGTGCTGTTGTACTATGCCATTACGAGGTAGCAGTTTTTATATTAGCAGCTTTTGGTGTTATTGATACAGTCTTAAGAGCGATTGGTGGCACACTTGGCAGTGTATGGGACGAGCTTTTTCTTATTCTTCTTGTTATGCTTTGGATATATAAGTGGATAACAAATAGAAATGATGACAGCTTTAAAACTTCACCTATGGATATACCTCTTTTTATATTTATAAGTGCTATGCTTTTATGCCTTATACTTAATTCTCCAGACTTTAGCATTGCTCTTGAGGGCTTTAGAGCTATAGTTCAGTATATGCTTTGGTATTTTGTAGTTATTCAAATACTTAGAGGAGAAAAAAGTGCAAAAACAGTTATTACATTCTTTGTTTTAGTAGTTGGACTACTTGCACTTCACGGCATTTATCAGTACATTATTGGTGTTGAAATGCCAGCAGGTTGGGTAGACCAAAAGGAAGCAGGTGTTAGAACTAGAGTATTCTCAATATTTACAAGCCCTAATGTGTTTGGTTCACTTTTAACTCTTGCTTCACCTATGGCTATTTCTCTTGCTATTGTTAATAAGAATAAAAAGGGTAAGGCAATATTTGTTTTTATTGCCCTTTGTATAATTGCAAGTCTTGTGTTTACTTCATCAAGAGGTGCTTGGATAGGCTTTGCTTTAGCTATAGGTATTTATGTTCTTTTAAAAGATAAACGACTTATTATTCCTTGTATTTTGGCAGCAGTTATACTTGTTGTGGCAGTACCTAGTGTAGGTAACAGAATAAGTTATATGCTTAGTCCGGAATACATAGAGTCTTCATTAAAAGGTGGAAGACTTGTAAGATGGCTTACAGGTATAGAAATATTTAAGGCACAACCTATATTTGGTGTTGGTTTAGGACACTTTGGTGGTGCAGTAGCTATGAATCACGAGCTTAGAACTCTTGTTAATGCAGAGCTTGTTGATACTTATTATATGGACAATTATATGCTTAAGACAGCAGTTGAATCAGGCATCGTAGGTTTTTCAGCCTTTGCTATTTTGTTATATTCTGTAGTTATTAATGGCTTTAGAACTATGAAAATGGCAAGTACAAAACTTTCTAAGGAGCTTACAACTGGTATTGTGGCAGGTCTTTGCGGTGTAATTGCTCATAACTTTGTTGAAAATGTTTTTGAGGTACCTATGATGACAAGCCTCTTTTGGATGTTTGTTGCTGTTGTTATGAATATATGGTACTATGAGTGCAAAAAGGCTAAAGGCTGATTTGCACTACTGGAGGAAATATTATGATTAATCTGTTAATAGCAGGCTATCACGGCTTTGGAAATTGTGGTGACGAAGCAATATTAAAGGCAATGACTACTAATATAAGAAAAATTGCTAAAGATGTTGAAATCACAGCTCTTAGCCATAATCCTGAATTTACAAAAACTGAATATGGTATTGAATCTGTTCAACGCTTTAATGTGCTTCAGGTATTGTCTGCTATAAGACACAGTGACATTATATTAAGTGGCGGTGGAACACTTTTGCAAAATGGCACAAGTACAAGGTCACTTATATACTATCTTGGCATTATTAAGTTGGCAAAACTTTTTAGAAAACGAGTTATGCTTTATGCCAATGGTATAGGACCAGTAACAGGAGCCTTTAATCAGCGACTTGTTCGTTCAGTTATTAATACTGTTGATGTTATTACTTTAAGAGAAAAGCTTTCAGAGGCAGATTTAAGAAGTATAGGTGTAAGTAACCCAAATGTTACAGTTACAGCTGATGCAGCATTTAAACTTAATAGTATAGATGATGATGAGGCAGAACAACTTTTGCTTAAGGAAGGCTTTGAAGATAGAGGAAAGCCACGAGTTGGTGTTTCAGTAAGAGCTTGGTCTAAGGCTAAATATGGCGATGACTACATTATGAAAATTGCAAGGGCATGTGACGATATAGCAGATACAGGCAAGGAAATTATATTTATACCAATGCAATTTCCAAATGATATTGCAGTTTCTAAAAAGGTAGCATCAATGATGAAAAATAAATCCTATGTATTGACTAATAAATACACTCCTGCCCAGATTTTAGGTGTAGTTGGTAGAGTAGATGCTATGGTAAGTATGCGACTTCACACACTAATTTTTGCTGCTGTCAAAAATGTTCCTATGGTAGGTATTATATATGACCCTAAAATAGAGTATTATCTTAAGGAACTTAGTATGCCTGAAGGTGGAGATGTCAGGAAAGAAAAAATTGATAGCAAGAAAATATCTGATATTACACTAGATATTTTTGAAAATATGGATAATTATAAAACTGTGTTAAAGAGTAAGGCTGATATTATGACAAGTAAAGCTGACGAAAATGATATGCTTTTGTCACAACAACTTGATATTATCAGAAAAGAAAAGGAGAGAAAAAGAAAATGAAAAGGTTTTTAGTTGGTTCTTTAAGTGCAATAGCTGCAGTTGTTATGGTTATGGGTAGTGTTTATGGTGCTGATGCTGGTTCTGAAGCTGACCCTTTAGTTTCAAAGAGCTATGTTGATGACAAAATTGAGCAGGTTATGGCTAAAATTGGTACAGGTTCATCAAGCGGAACAACATCTTCTGCAACAGCGGCTACATTTACACCTGTTAGTGTTGCTGTTGGTAAGACTATTGTTGGTGGTGAAGGTACAGAAATGATTTTAAGAGCAGGTAAAGCAAATGTTGTTATTAGTGGCAGTGAGGGTATTACTGATGCCACAACTGGTCAGGCACTTTATAATGGACATAAGGCTACATTAAATCATCTTACTATTATTCCCAGAAATGACGGCAGAGGTTTTAAGGTAACAGAAGCTGCGTGGTTCTTAGTTAAAGGTAGTTATACAATTAAGTAATGAGGTAAATTATGAGTATATGCACAATTTTAGGAGTTCCATTTACTAATATTACTCCGGAACAAGCTGTAGATACTGTTGTATCTTATTTAAAAGGAAATGGAAAAGCAATGATATTTACACCTAATCCGGAAATGGTAATGGAGGCTAGAAAAAATAAGGAGTTTATGAAAATACTTAATTCAAGCACTATGAATGTGCCTGACGGTATAGGTATTGTTTATGGCTCTAAGTTTACTTCAAATCCTATTAGGCAAAGGGTGGCAGGCTATGACCTTATGCTTGGCGTTTTTGACAAAATGAAGGATATGGGCAAGACAGCTTACTTTTTTGGTGGTGCTCCGGAAATTGCAGATAGAGCAAAGGTTGCTATAGAAAAAAGGTTTCCTGGTTTAAAAATTGTAGG
>UQRG01000003.1 GCA_900543365.1 uncultured Eubacterium sp.
GCAAACTGTCTAAGTACACCTTTCTTGTATTTGTTCTCTTTAGGCTTCCAGTTACTCTTTCTTTCTGCAAGTATTTTTTCAATTTCTGCATCTGTCTTTCTCTCACCATTTACACCTACAAGTTTTATAACTCTGTTAGGAATACTAATTTCAATTAAATCATTTTCTTCAACAAGAGCAATAGGACCACCTTCAGCTGCCTCTGGTGAAATATGACCTATAGCAGGTCCTTTAGATGCACCGGAAAATCTACCATCAGTTAAAAGAGCTATTGTTGCACCTAATTGCTCATCAGATGCTATTGCCTCTGTAGTATAGAACATTTCTGGCATACCGCTACCCTTAGGTCCTTCATAACGAATAATTACAGCATCACCAGGTTTAATTTCGTGAGTAAGTACAGCGTGAATAGCATCTTCTTCACAATCATAAGGTCTTGCTCTTAATACAGCATTAAACATTTCCTTAGGTACAACGGTATGTTTAACAACAGCACCATCTGGAGCAAGATTACCCTTTAAAATAGCAATACTACCATCAGTACCAAATGGATTATCAAAAGGTCTTATTATATCCTCTCTCTTTAATCCCCATTTATCAAGATAAGTCTGGCATTTATCATAAAATCCATTTTTCTTTAAATCTTCAAGATTTTCACCTAAAGTCTTTCCTGTAACTGTCATTACATCAAGATGAAGCATATCCTTAATTTCTTCCATAATTGTTGGTACACCACCAGCATAGTAGAAGAACTGTGCTGGCCACTGACCGGCAGGACGAATGTTAAGGAGATAATGAGCACCTCTATGAAGTCTATCAAATGTGTCACCATCAATTTCAAAACCAAATTCCTTAGCAATAGCTGGAATATGTAAAAGTGAGTTAGTTGAACCTGAAATTGCTGCGTGAACCATAATGGCATTTTCAAAGGACTTCATTGTTACAATATCACTTGGCTTAAGGTCATTTTTAGCAAGCCATACAGCTTGTTCTCCAGCCTTCTGTGCAAATTCCTTAAGGTCAGGACTTGTAGCAGGCATTAAAGCACTACCAGGAAGCATTAAACCAAGAGCCTCTGCCATAACTTGCATTGTAGATGCTGTACCCATAAATGAACAAGCACCACAAGAAGGACAGGCATTGTGTTTATAAAATGTAAGTTTTTCTTCAGTAATTTCACCTCTTTTACACATAGCATCATACATACCGATTTGCTCAAGTGTAAGAAGGTCTGGACCTGCATCCATAACGCCACCAGTAATAACAATAGACGGAATATTTACTCTACCTATTGCCATAAGGTGTGCAGGCATACCCTTATCACAGCTGGCAACAAATACACCACCGTCAAATGGTGTAGCATTTGCGTGAATTTCAATCATATTAGCAATCATATCTCTTGAAGGCAAAGAGTAGTTAATACCATCGTGACCTTGTGACTCACCATCACAAATATCTGTACAGAAGTAACGAGCACCGAAACCACCGACCTTTGCAACGCCCTTTTTAGCCTCCTCAACTAAAGTTAAAAGGTCTCCACTACCTGGGTGGCTATCACCAAATGTACTTTCAATAATAATCTGAGGCTTAGACAAATCTTCAAGTTTCCAACCAGTACCTAAGCGTAAAGGGTCAATTTCAGGTGCTAATTCTCTTAATTTCTGACTTCTTAATTCCATAATAAAATCTCCTTTTCTAATAAATTAATTTTTATAAATTGTCTTTAATAAGTTAAGTTGAGCAAGTTGTTCTTTAACATTATCACCATTGTCTGTATGTAGTATTAACTCTACATTGTCAAAATGAGGCAAGCTAAATACACCAAGCATAGATTTTGCATCGACTATATATCTACCACAGACAAGCTCCACATCATATTTACAGCCTTCTGCAATTTGAACAAGATATTTTCCGTCTTGCATTGACGCAAGTTTAACAGGTAATTTTATCATTTTATCCTCCTAAGCAAATATTGATATTACAAGTCCAAGAACAAGACCGGAAATACCAATAATAGTTTCCATAATTGTCCAAGATTTTAATGTTGTTTTTTCGTCTATTTCAAGGAATGTTCCTACAAGCCAAAATCCAGCATCATTTACATGACTTAAAGCAGTTGCACCACCACAAATAGCACAACACATTGCAGCCTTATATAACATTGAGCAATCAACTACTGCTGGCATAGTTGCCATAATACCTGATGCCATAGTCATAGCTACTATTGAGCTACCTACAGATGCTCTAACAAGAAAAGCAATAAGAAAGGCTACAATAATAAGAGGCATACCACTTTGCTCAAGAGCCGGTCCAATAATATTGCCAAGACCAGAGTCTTGAAGCATCCATCTTATAACACCACCACTGGCAATAACCAGTAAAATCATACCCACAGGTCTAAGAGAATGGTCCAGTATTTTCTTAAGCTGTGCCTTATCATATCCTTGTTTTGTACCTAAAAGATACATAGCTACAAGAGTTGCAATAGTAAGAGCAACAAAAGGTTTTCCTAAAAATCCTAAAATTGACTTAATACTTTCATTAATAGGTATATAACTAGACGCTGTACTTAAAAGAATAAGCACAAGAGGAATTAATATAATTGTAAAAACAGTACCAAAAGGTGGAAGATTTTTACTATCACCTTCTACTGAAATTTCCTCTACATTAACAGGAAGTTTAGTAAATATTTTGTTACCAATTACATTGCCCCATATTACGCCAGCTACAATAGTAGATATAATAGCTACTGGCACACCAACAGCAATCATTACTCCTAAATTAACACCAAGAGCATTAGCTACAAGTACAGACCCAGCTGATGGTGGAACAAAAGCATAACCAGAAGCTAAACCAGCAAGTAACGGTATTGCATAACATAAAGTTGACTTCTTTGTCTGCTTTGCTACATTAAAAGCAAGAGGAATAAGAATAACTACACCTGCCTCAAAAAATACTGTAGTACCAATTACCAATCCAGTCAGTCCAAGAGCAAGACCAGCTTTTTTCTGACCAAACTTGCTAATAAGAGTCTGTGCCATTTTTTGAGCACCACCACTTACTTCAAGAATACCACCAAACATTGAACCTAAACCAATAAGAAGTGCTATACCTTGCAAGGTTTTGCCTACACCTTTTTCTACTGTTTCAGCAATAAGTTGAAGTGGCATTCCTGCACCTACACCAATTACAATAGCTGAAATCATCATTGATAACACTGGGTGAAGTTTAAATTTAATAATAAGAAAAAGTAAAAGCAAAATTCCAACTGCTGCTGACACTATAAGTCGTGTTGGGTCTGCTGTAAAAGCTACATCTGTCATACTGTATCGCCTCCTACATTCATCATATCAATTTTAGTTATTTTAAACATTTTCACACTAAAATCCTCCTTTTTAATATTAATGTCATTTGAATTCATCTGATGAATTAATAATACATCAGACCATTCAAAATGTCAACCTGTAATATTAACTAAATAAATATATTATTTTTTAAGCATATTTACCTATTGACAAAATGATTTAATAAGATATATAATATTAAAAATATGGTTATGGAGGTGAATTGATATGATGAATTTAAATAGCACTGATAAAAGTTTGCCAGAAAAGTTATCTGATGATATTGTTTCTTATATATTAGAAAAAGAATTAAAACCTGGGGATAAACTACCTAACGAATCTATACTTTCAAAAGAAATGGGTGCTGGCAGAAGCTCTTTAAGAGAAGCTATTAAACTATTGGCATCACGAAATATTGTTACAGTTAAGCAAGGCTCTGGCACATATATAGCCAGTACACCAGGTGTTGTTGATGACCCTTTAGGTTTTACATTTATAGAAGATAAAAGAAAATTAACTCTTGACTTACTTGAAATAAGGTTTTTAATTGAACCTTATATAGCACAAATGGCAGCTATTAATGCCAATGAAAAAGATATAGAATTAATACAAACCCTATGTTATGAAGTTGAATATTTAATGTTAAAAGGTGAAGAACACACTCAAAAAGATATAGAATTTCACAAAGCTATAGCTATAAGTAGTAAAAATCTAGTTATGCCTCGAATTATACCTATTATAAATAGCTCTATACCTCTTTTTGTTAAATTAACTAACAACATACTTAAAGACGAAACTATTTCAACTCATCGGGAAATTGCTAATGCCATAAAAGACCATAATCCAATCAGAGCAAAAGACGCAATGTATCTTCATCTTGTTTATAACCGAACTGTACTTAACGGAAATAATCTAATTTAAATAGTCCTTATACTTAAAAATATATGCTAATTTAGCAAGAAAATAGACAACTGAAATATATTGTTATTTTAATCCTGAAATTTAATCCTTTATAAAACTCATTCATACACTTCAGCTGACAATGAGTTATCACTTGCAATGCCTGATATTAGTGAAAATATATAAAAACGGAGGCAAAAATGGATATAATTAAATTAATTAAAGAACGACATAGTGTTCGTCAATACAAAAACAAAGAAATTGAATTGGAAAAACAACAAATACTTAATGAACTCATTGCTGAAATAAATAAAGCAAATTCTTTAAATATACAAATTTTTTATAATGAATCTAATTGTTTTAATAATATATTAGCTCATTATGGCAAATTTTCAGGAGTACAAAACTATATTTCACTTACAGGTAAAAAATCACCAAATCTCAATGAAAAACTTGGATACTATGGAGAAAAAATTGTATTAAAAGCCCAAGAATTAGGACTTAATACTTGCTGGGTAGCCATGACTCACGGAAAAAGCAAAGCAAATGTTAGACCAAATGAAAAAGAAGTTTGTCTTATTTCTATTGGTTACGGTTTAAATCAAGGTATTTCCCATAAAAATAAAGCAATAAATAAGGTAAGTAATTATACCGAGGGTATGCCTGACTGGTTCTTAAAAGGTGTACAGTCTGCACTTCTTGCACCAACAGCAATGAATCAGCAAAAGTTTTATTTTGAATTAACAGATAATTGTATAGTTAAAACTAAAGCAGGCACAGGATTTTACACTAAATTAGATTTAGGTATAGCCAAATATAATCTTGAAATAGGTTCAGGCAAAAAGTTTTAAAATAAAACACCTTATATTCATAAACTCTTAATAATAAAATTAGCACTCATCTCTTGACAGTGCTAACAATTTGTGATATATTACATATAGAACAAAGGGAAAGGTTAAATAAAGAAAAACCAAATCTTAAGTTCTAAGGAAATGTTAATTTTCCTAAGTAAATATTTTTCGACACCTCGGACTTCTCCGATAGTGCTAATTTGTTTTTTATATCTATGAAAGGAGATATGACTTATGATGATGCCTAAACTTTTTGGAGAAAACTTATTTGATGATGATTGGATGGATTTTCCATTTGAACACGAATTCTTTGGTAAAAAAAATCCACTCTATGGTAAAAATGCAAAGAATATGATGAAAACCGACATTAGAGAAACCGATAGTAGTTACGAAGTCGATATTGATTTGCCAGGCTTTAAGAAAGACGAAATTAACGCAAGCCTTAACAATGGTTATTTGACAATTTCAGCTGCCAAAGGTCTTGATAAAGAGGAAAAGGATAAAGAAGGCAAATACATCCGTCAAGAGCGTTATGCCGGTTCAATGAGTAGAAGTTTTTATGTAGGTGAAAGCATTAAACAAGAAGATGTTAAAGCTAAATATGAAAACGGTATTTTGAAGTTATCTATTCCTAAGAAAGCACCTGAATCCGTAACTAATAATAACTATATTGCCATTGAAGGCTAATTACACATTAACAAAATAATTAAATGCGGAGTGGATTTTTCCACTCTGCTTTTTTATAAAAAAAATAAAACAGTGAAGATTTTCCTCACTGTTTTATTTTTTTATTATCTAACTAAATCTTGCTTTGAATAAGGTCTAAGCTGACCACCTAAAAGTAAATCGTAAGTATCAGCAGCAAGCCACTCATTTTCTGGATTATTTTCATTATAATAAATATTAAATCCATTATCTACAATATTTGAAAAATCAAGATTTGAACCATCTTTAAAACTATCAAGATAAAGGTCATTATCGAGAACAAGAGTACCATCCTGTTCCATATTAAGGTTAATATATCCCTTTATTTCAGTATCAATTTGACCACCTAAAGTACAATCATTATCAATATTAATATTAAGTATATCCTTATTGTCAAGTACAATACGAGTATTTTCAATTCTTGCACCATCAGTTAAATTAAGTGTAATAGTATTACCTGTTTCCTGAGGTTCTTTAAGTATTGTAGGCGAATTAATAAGAGTAGTTACATTAAAAGTATTACCACCCTTAATATTAACTGTTGCAGTAGAATCTCTAAAATAGAAAGCTGAGCCTTTCTTATTTTCAAAACTTGTATTTTCAACATTAATAGTACTAGCATCATCATTAGTAGAAATTACATCAATTGAACCAAAATTAGTAGACTTGCCTACACCACTTTCTGCCTCAACATTATTACCATTAAGAGTAAGACTAGCACCATTACCAATAGTAACAGCAGATGCTTTTTCACCAGCGGAAATAGTAGTATTTTTAATGTTCGCTATTGCTCCCTTTGTAAGATTAACAGCTGTTTTAGAATTTTTGCCATTGGCACTAACCTTAGTGTTATTTACACTTATATTAGACTGGTCAGTTGCATAAACAGCATTACCATTAGTACCTGTAACAGAGCCACCTTCTATCTTAACAGTTGACTTACCCTTAGCAGATACAGCATTACCGCCAATTGAAGTTATAAAAGAACTATTAATATTAACCTGACTATTATTGTCTACAGAAACAGCATCGTCACTTGTAACTCTAACTGTAGAGCTGTCAACATTTATAGTACCACCATTTTCAGCAAAAATCTTTTCAGAAACATCATCATTACTATGGTTCTTACTTTCATTGGTCTTAGCTTCTTCCTTCTTAGCCTCTTCCTTTTCTACTTTCTCTTCTTCTTCTTTAGCCGCCTTTTCTTCTTCCCTCTTAGCTGCCTCAACTTTGTATTCATCTGCATACTGGTCAAGTTTAGCAAATATAACAGCCATTTCAGCTCTAGTCATTGTTGCATCCGGATTAAGATTACCTTTATCATCGCCCTTAATAAGACCTATACTATAAAGAGTAGCTGCCGCAGTCTGTCTTTCAATACCACTAATAATATTAGCATCATTAAACACAGAAATATCTGTTGTAATGTTAGTTACAAGATTGTTATTAAGCAAGGCTCTGTAAATCATAGTCATAGCATCAAGTCTTTTAATAGCATCTTCCGGATAATACATACCTCTTTCAGTAATAACATTTGCTAAACAACAATTTGCAATAGCCTGTGCATAGTAAGAATTTTCTGATACATCTTTTAAGGCATAAGTTTCAATTTTGCCCTCCTTAAAATCAAAAGTTTTATCAAGAAGTACAGCAAAATCTCCCCTTTCAATCTTGTTGCCGGGAGCATACATATCAGCACCTACACCAGTAGCAATGCCATTCTTAGCAATATAGTCAACATATTCAACTGCCCAACCATAATTATCAGTTGTTACATCTTTAAAATATTTAGAATTCCCATCGTTGGCAGCCGTTACAGGCATAGCCATAGATACAGCCATACAAGCAGCAGCTGAACATAAAATTAATTTTTTCATTTTTATACTCCTTTCATCATAATTCATTATGATTATTATAACTATATTTTCTCATATATTGATAAAAGTTGCAATATGTTTTTATTAAATTAAAATTAAATTTTGAATACAATGTTACATTATTATTTCAAATTTAGCAAAAAATTAGTAAATAATACCAAAAAGACCTCTGTTTTCAGAGGTCTTTATATTATTATTATTATTTTACAGGAGCTGCATTCTGATCCTTAAGAACAACATCGTGAGCACCACCTTCTACAATACTAGTTGCAGAAACAAGGGTAATTCTAGCCTTTTCCTGTAATTCAGGAATAGTTAATGCACCACAGTTACACATTGTTGAACGAACCTTTGAAAGTGTAATAGCAAGGTTGTCGTGTAAATAACCAGCATAAGGTACATAAGAATCAACGCCTTCTTCAAATGAAAGCTTGCTTTCACCACCCATATCATATCTTTGCCAGTTTTTTGCTCTTGCAGAACCTTCTCCCCAGTATTCTTTCATATAGTTACCATTTACAATAACCTTATTTGTAGGACTCTCTTCAAATCTTGAGAAGTATCTACCAAGCATACAGAAATCACAACCCATAGCGAGAGCTAAAGTAATGTGATAATCGTGAACAATACCACCATCGGAACAAATTGGAATATAAACACCAGTTTCCTTGTAATATTCATCTCTAGCTGCAGCAACTTCAATAACAGATGTAGCCTGACCTCTACCTATACCCTTAGTTTCTCTAGTAATACAGATAGAACCGCCACCAATTTTAATAAAATCAGCACCAGCTTCAGCAAGGAATCTAAAACCTTCTCTATCAACTACATTACCAGCACCAACCTTAACAGTATTGCCATAATGTTCTCTAATCCAGTCAATAGTATTCTTCTGCCAAGCACTAAACCCTTCTGATGAGTCAATACAAAGAACATCTGCACCAGCCTCAACTAAAGCAGGAACTCTTTCAGCAAAATCTCTTGTATTAATACCAGCACCTACAATATATCTCTTATGAGAATCAAGAAGTTCCATAGTATTTTCCTTATGACTTTCATAGTCCTTTCTGAATACATAAGCCACAAGCCTTTGCTGGTCATCAACAATAGGAAGAGCATTTAACTTCTTATCCCAAATAATATCATTAGCTTCCTTAAGAGTAGTACCCTCTTTAGCGTAAATCATATTTTCAATAGGAGTCATAAATTCACTAACCTTAGTAGCAGGGTCCATTCTGCTTACTCTGTAATCTCTGCTAGTAACAATACCAACAAGCTTACCAGTTGCAGTACCATCTTCAGTAACAGAAACAGTTGAATGACCTGTTTCCTCTTTTAATGCAATAATATCAGCAAGGGTCTGGTCTGGTCTAATGTTAGAATCACTCTTAACAAATCCAGCCTTATAACTCTTAACTCTCTTAACCATTTCTGCCTGCTGTTCAACAGTCTGTGAGCCATAGATAAATGACACACCACCCTCCTTAGCAAGTGCAATAGCCATATTGTCATCAGAAACTGACTGCATAATTGCAGATACTAAAGGAATATTCATAGTAAGAGGACATTCTTCCTCTCCTTTTCTGTACTTAACTAATGGAGTAACAAGACTAGCCTTAGCAGGGATACAAGCCTCTGATGAGTAGCCTGGTACCAATAAATATTCGCTAAAAGTATGTGATGGTTCTTTAAAATAGTATGCCATTTTTCTAATCTCCTTTGTTAAAAATTTAATTTTTTGTGTTCTACAATTACAACAAAAACGATTTCTAAGAAAAACTTTCACAATCGTTTTTGAGTATCGTTACCGAGAAAGTTTAATCAATATTAATTAAACTTATATTAAAATCTATGATAACATAATATGTAAAATTATGCAAGATATTTTTACATATTTAAACACAACTTATTTCATTGAGTCCACAGAACCTAATACATTTTCAATCTTATATTCAACAAGTTCCTGAACCATATCTCTTGCAACACCAAGGTATCCTCTAGGGTCAAAGTTTTCTGGCTTATCAACAAATGATTTTCTAATACCAGCAGTCATAGCAAGTCTAATATCGGTATCCATATTAATCTTACAAACAGCCATACTAGATGCCTTTCTCAACATTTCAACAGGTATACCCTTAGCTCCCTTAATGTTACCACCATATTGATTACACATTTCAATAACAGCAGGGTCAACACTTGATGCACCGTGAAGAACAATTGGATAGTTATGGAAACCTTCAGCCTCAAGCTTTTCTGTAATAAGTGCAAGTCTGTCAAAGTCAAGTTTAGCCTCACCCTTAAACTTGTAAGCACCGTGACTTGTGCCAATAGCAATAGCTAAAGAATCAACGCCAGTTCTCTTAACAAAATCAACTGCTTGATCTGGGTCAGTATATGTAGCATTTGCTGCATCTACATTAACATCATCCTCAACACCAGCAAGTTTGCCAAGTTCAGCCTCAACAACAACACCGTGAGCGTGAGCATAGTCTACAACTTCCTTAGTCTTTGCTACATTTTCTTCATATTCAAAGTGAGAACCATCAAACATAACAGAAGTAAAGCCATTTTCAACACAAAGCTTAACAGTTTCAAGGTCTGGACCGTGGTCAAGATGTAAAGCAACATCTACACCAGTTTCTTCAACAAGTGCCTTAACCATACCTAATAAACACTGAGGACCAGCATACTTTAATGCTGACTTAGAACACTGTAAAATAACAGCAGAATTCTTAGCAGCAGCACCTCTAACTACGCCTTGAATAATTTCCATATTATTGATATTAAAAGCACCAATAGAATACTTTCCCTCAAACGCTTTCTTAAACATTTCCTTTGTTGTAACTAATGCCATAATATTTCCTCCTTAATACTTTTTTAATTGTTAAAATAATTATAGCACACGCCATAATTTTAAGCAACTGATTTATGAACTTTTTATGTATATTTTTATTTAAAAAATTACAAGAAATACTAAAGAAATAAATTACCTTTTATTGGTATTGCAATATTTATATATACACTTTATATTAGTCTACAGCTACGATTGACTTCTTGTTGTAAGAACCACAATTCTTGCATACTCTATGAGGCATCATTAACTCGCCGCACTTGCTACAAGCTACTAAAGTTGGAGTAGCAATCTTCCAGCTCTGAGCCTTTCTCTTATCTCTCTTAGACTTAGACATCTTACCCTTAGGACAAATTGACATTTCTATACACCTCCTTGATTTAATAAAATAAATTAATCATCATTAAAAAGATTTAACAACTTTTCAAATTGTGGATTAACATAACCCCTGTCACAGCCACAATCGCCGTCATTTAAGTTATGACCGCATTTAGGGCAAAGGCCCTTACAATCATCGGAACACAAAACCTGCATAGGCATATTCAGTATGATGTTAGCTATGACAGCCGGTTTCAAATCAATGGTCTTATCTGAAAGCTCCCAAATCTCCTCATCTGAATCAGGAGTTTCTGAAAACACCTCATTCAAATCAAAATCAAGTTTGGTTTCAAAAGCACTAAGACATAAGTCACAATTCAAATTTAAAACCGTCTTAACCTTGCCGTCAACAATATAATCAGTTCCCTGTCTGTAAACAATGCCTGTTACTTCAGCAGAAACCAGAATCATATAGTTATCTCTAAGAAATACAAAATTATCACTAAAGTTAAAGTTTTCCTTCTTATCAGCAAGATATTTAACATCAATAAGCATAATAACACTCCTGTTCCGCAGGAATAGTCAGCCTATTCCGTAGCGTCAAGCAAATAAGCATTGCCCGACAACACATCAAATGATATTATATCATTAGGGTTGTATTTTGTCAAGCAATTTTTCTTTTCAAATTTAATTTTTTAAAATTTAATATCAGGGTGCATAAACACCCTGACAATCAATAAAATTCAAAATTTACAAAAATAAATTAGTTTAATAAATCCATAGTATCCTGAGCAATCATTAATTCCTCATCAGTTGGAATAATGAAAGTCTTAATCTTGCTACCCTCACCAGTAAAGTCAATGTCTTCACCACGAAGCTTATTCTTTTCATCATCAATCTTAACGCCAAGGCAATCAAGATATTCACAAATAGCAGCTCTATGACCACCGTTATTTTCACCAATACCAGCAGTAAATACAATGGCATCACAACCACCGAGAGCAACATAGTATGAACCAATGTACTTAGCAATCTGATATCTAAACATATCAAGAGCTAACTTACATCTTTCATCACCTTCGTTCATACCAGCTTCTACATCTCTATAGTCACTTGAACGACCTGTTACACCAAGAATACCAGACTTCTTATTCATAATAGTATCGATTTCGTCTGGAGTTAAGTTTTCGTGCTTCATTAAGTAAGGTACAATAGCAGGGTCAATATCACCACATCTAGTACCCATTTCAAAGCCAGCTAAAGGAGTAAGACCCATTGATGTATCAATAACCTTACCATCCTTAACAGCAGCAATAGAAGAACCATTACCTAAATGGCAAGTAATAATCTTGCTGTGCTCTGGATTACCAAGCATTTCAATAGCTCTCTTAGAAACATATCTATGACTAGTACCGTGGAAACCATATCTTCTTACATTATACTTCTCATAGTATTCATAAGGAAGAGCATACATATAAGCCTTTGCTGGCATAGTCTGATGGAATGCAGTATCAAATACAGCAATGTTAGGAACGCCAGGCATAAGCTTTTCACAAGCCTCAATACCCATAAGGTTTGCAGGATTGTGTAAAGGACCTAAATCAAAGCACTTTCTAACAACTTCCTTAACTTCTTCAGTTACTACGCAAGACTTAGTAAAGTACTTGCTACCGTGAAGTACTCTATGACCAACACCGTTGATTTCAGAAAGGCTAGAAATAACACCACACTCTGGGTCAACAAGTTTTTCCATAACAAGCTTAATAGCTTCATCGTGATTCTTTAAAGGCTGTTCAAATACAACCTTGTCCTTACCAGTTGGTCTATGCTGAAGATTAGAACCCTCAATACCGATTCTTTCAACTAAACCCTTAGCTAAAACTTCGTTGTTGTCCATATTGTACAACTGATACTTTAAAGATGAACTACCGCAATTAATAACTAAAATTTTCATTTATTTTCTCCTTAAAAAATATTACTTACCAGCTAACTGAGCCTGAACTGCTGTCATAGCAACAACACCTACGATATCTTCTGCAAAACAACCTCTTGAAAGGTCATTAACAGGCATTGAAAGACCCTGTAAAACCGGACCATAAGCTTCAGCCTTAGCTAATCTCTGAACTAATTTATAACCAATGTTACCAGCTTCAAGACTTGGGAATACAAGAGTATTAGCGTGACCAGCAACCTTGCTTTCTGGAGCTTTTAATGCACCAACCTCTGGAACTAAAGCTGCATCAAGCTGCAATTCACCGTCAATTTCGATTTCTGGGAATCTTTCCTGAGCCATCTTAACAGCGTCAGCTACCTTAGTAACATCATCGTGCTTAGCACTACCCTTAGAAGAGTAAGAAAGCATAGCTACCTTAGGCTCACCACCTGTAAACATCTTAAATGATTCAGCAGAAAGACCAGCAATTTCAGCAAGTTTAGCAGAATCAAGGTCAGTATTAACAGCACAGTCAGCAAATACAAAAAGACCATTGTCACCAAATTCACAATTTGGTACTTCCATAAGGAAGAAACCAGATACAGAACTAATACCAGGCTTAGTCTTTAATAACTGGAGAGCTGGTCTAATTGTGTTACCAGTTGAGTGGCAAGCACCTGAAACAGCACCATCAGCATCACCACACTTACACATAAGACAAGCATAGTACATATAATCCTTAGTCATCATTTCTTCAGCAGATTCAGGAGTAACACCCTTCTTGCTTCTTAATTCAACAAATTTGTCAATATACTTCTGTCTGTTAGGATCAGTAAATGGGTCTACAATAGTAGCACCTGTAATATCATAACCCTTGCTGTTTTCAGCAACTTCCTCAGGAGTACCGATAATTACAAGATTAGCAATACCCTCCTTTAAAATCTGTTCTGCAGCAGCAAATGTTCTCTTATCCATAGATTCAGGTAAAACAATAGTTTTCTTGTCTGCCTTAGCTTTAGCCTTAAGGCTGTCCATAATACTCATATTTTTTTCTCCTTTCAAAGTTGAAGTATTTAATTTTCAGAGTACATACTCTTATCTACTTTAATTATAAACCTTTTACTCCTTCTTGACAACAACTTTTTTCAAAAAAATGGATTTTTTAATTATTTTTTGTTATACTTATGATTATAAATCTTAAAAGGAGCATTAAAATGGCTGTTGGAATAATTGCAGAATACAACCCTTTTCATAAAGGACATAAATATCATATTGACTCTACAATAAAAGCAACTTGTGAAGATATTGTAGCTATAATAAGCGGTAACTTTGTACAAAGAGGAGAGCCAGCCTTATTTAAAAAACATATTAGGACAAAAATGGCACTTTTAAACGGCGTTTCTATGGTACTTGAATTGCCAGTTGAATATGCAACCGGCTCTGCTGATGTTTTTTCATTTGGTGCAGTCAATATATTAAATGAAAGCCGTATTATAGATAAACTTTCCTTTGGAAGCGAAAACGGGGAAACAGCTATATTTGAAAATATAGCACGAATACTTAATAATGAGCCAACTTTATTTAAAAAACATTTAAAAGAAAACCTTAACTTAGGTATGTCATATCCTTTGGCAAGGAATTCTGCCCTTGAAAGTTACATTGGAAAAAAGCTAAGTTTTATGAATAAGCCAAACAATATACTTGCACTTGAGTATATAAGACAGTTACAAAAACTAAATAGTAACATTAAACCATTTACAATAGAAAGAATTATTTCAGATTACAACAGCAACAATTTAAGTGGCGAAATTTCATCAGCATCAGCTATTAGAACAGCAATTTTAAACAATGATTACTCTGCTCTTAATTCAATACCAAATAACTGCAAAGAATTCTTTAATAATATAAATCCACCATTAATTGACAATTTTTCTCAAATATTGTCTTATATATTAAGGACCAAAAATCCAAAAGATATATCAGAATATGCTGATATTACTGAAGGTCTTGAAAACAGAATAATAAATACTAATTTCAACACAATAACAGAATTAATAGAAAACATAAAAACTAAAAGATACACTTATTCTAAATTACAAAAAGCAATTCTTCATATATTACTTGGAATAAAAAAGAATGACCAAATAAAAAAGCCTGAATATATAAGAGTTCTAGGTTTTAGAAAAGATAAAAAAATCTAACATTCCGGTTATAATTGGAATTAAAGAAAATGAAGAACTTCTAAAACAAGAAATAATAAGCACGGATATTTACAATATTCCTTTAGGTATAGATAAAGGCGAGGAATATAAAAATGGTGTTATTGTAATATAAAAAGTTTTATTTTTATTGACATATCTTTTATTTCAATTTATACTTAAAATATAAGTATAAATAAAGGAGGTATTTATTATGAAAAAACTAATTGGACTTATTTTTACAACTATTTTTACAATATTGTTATGTGTCTGCACTTATGCTAAAGTTAGTAGTAATTTTTCAACAAATTTGTATTCTAATGACAAATATTACTCACAATATTTAGATAACGAAAATGCTATAAAAATACCAGACCAATACTCATATATTGGTGAAGGAGAAAACTGCCTTTACTTAATTAAAATTACAGACATAAAAACACAAGTAAACGAATTATATAGTTGTGATAATAATTTACAAAATATAGAATTTGTTGCTTACTTGCCAGAAAATATTAATGATTTAAAATACTACAATAATAATATCTATTTCACTAAAGTTATTAGTATAAATAATGGCGATTATTATAACATATATACTGAATTATGGAGTATAAATCTTAACACAAAAAAACAAACAAAATATATTACCTATTCAGGTCATTTAACATTAGTTGGCATAAGTAATGACTATTTAATTTATTACTCTTATAATTATTATAATAAAGGTTTTAAATTATACAAACAAAATTTAAACAATCCATTAGATAAACATATTTTATTATCAACAAAAAGCTATAGTAATTTTGAATTATTAGGTAACAAAAATATCTACATAACTCTTAATGGACAACTAATAAGCATCAATATTAACACTGGCAAACTATTAAACACCTATGCTTTAAATAATTATTATTCACCTATATGTGAATACAATGGATATTTATATATTTCCTATAAAAACCAAATATATAAAGCATTAGAAAATAACACATTAACTCTTATATCAAAAAACAATGATATACCATTACAATACACCCATTGCTATGGCTATAACAATAAATATGGTATAATTTATTATAGCAATAAAAACGATGATGAAATCAGTTATTCATACAATATAAAAACAAATGAATGGAAATATATAAGCACTTTAACCTTTGAAGATAGTGCTGAAAATTTAGATTATTAAACAAAAAAAGGACCAAAGTTATATCATTCTAATCTAAATGATATTGACATAGGTCCTTTTTATTTCTTACATTTTTCCACTTGTAGTAAGTCTGACCAAAGCTCTCTTTAGAGCCAATTCAGCTCTATTAAAGTCAACATCTACATTATTACTTCTCAATCTAGCCTCTGCTCTTTCCTTAGCTTGTTGAGCTCTCACAACATCAATTTCATCAGACCACTCACTTACATCAGTAAGAATAGTCATACCATCTGCACCAATTTCAGCAAATCCACCAAGTACAGCTGCCAACTTTTCATTACCATCATTTTTAATAGTAAGCACACCATAATCAAGAATAGTAATCATAGGCTGATGACCGTGGAGAATACCAACGTCTCCACTTTGGGTTCTCATAACAACCATATCAACTTCACCCTCAAACATATTTCTTGTCGGTGTAATTATTTTAAGTGATAACTTATTTGCCACAATTATCACCCCTTATTATTTATTAGAGTTACGATATTTTTCAACAGCGTCTTCTATTTTACCACAGTTAAGGAAGAAACCTTCAGGTATTTCATCGTGCTTACCGTCAAGAATTTCTTTAAAACCTCTTATAGTATCCTCTATTGGTACATATTGACCTGGAAATCCAGTAAATGTTTCAGCAACGTGGAAAGGCTGTGATAAAAATCTTTGAACCTTTCTAGCTCTACTTACTACCATTTTATCATTTTCTGACAATTCGTCCATACCAAGAATAGCAATAATATCTTGCAATTCCTTATACTTCTGTAATATAGCCTGGACTCTTCTTGCCACATTGTAATGCTCCTCACCTACAACTTGTGGAGCAAGTATTCTGGAAGTTGACTCAAGAGGGTCAATAGCTGGATAAATACCAAGCTCAACAATACTTCTTGACAAAACAGTAGTTGCATCAAGATGGGCAAATGTAGTAGCCGGAGCAGGGTCAGTAAGGTCATCAGCAGGTACATAAACAGCCTGAACTGATGTAATAGAACCATTTTTAGTAGATGTAATTCTTTCCTGCAAAGCACCAAGTTCAGTAGCAAGTGTAGGCTGATAACCTACAGCTGAAGGCATACGACCTAAAAGTGCAGAAACCTCAGAACCTGCCTGTACAAATCTAAATATATTGTCAATAAACAAAAGCACATCTTGCTTTGCCTTATCTCTAAAGTACTCAGCCATTGTAAGACCAGTAAGAGCAATTCTCATTCTTGCTCCAGGTGGCTCATTCATCTGACCAAAAACAAGAGCAGTCTGTTTTAAAACACCAGACTCTTGCATTTCATAATAAAGGTCATTACCCTCTCTAGTTCTTTCACCAACACCACTAAAAACAGAATAACCTTGATGCTCAGTAGCAATGTTAGTAATAAGCTCCATAATAAGAACAGTCTTACCTACACCAGCACCACCAAAAAGACCAATCTTACCACCCTTTGAATAAGGACAAAGAAGGTCAATAGCTTTAATACCAGTTTCAAGTATTTCAGCTGAGTTATTCTGTTCAGCAAAGCTAGGTGCCGGTCTATGAATAGACCATCTTTCTTCAGTAACAGGAGCCTCCTTACCATCAATGGGGTCACCTGTTACATTAAACATTCTGCCAAGTGTTTCCTTACCTACCGGAACACTAATAGGTGCACCAGTATCAATAGCCTCCATACCTCTCTTTAAACCATCGGTAGAACTCATTGCAATACACTTAACAACATCGTCACCAAGGTGCTGTGCAACCTCAGCCACAATTTTATTACCATTGTTATTGATTTCAATGGCATTATTAAGTGCCGGTAAATCACCACTGGAGAATTTAATATCCAAAACAGCACCGATAATCTGAATTATCTTGCCAACATTATTTTGTGCCATTACTTCCTCCTAACTATTCCAAAGCATTGCTACCACTTACAATCTCTGTTATTTCTTGTGTGATAGCTCCCTGTCTAGCTCTATTATAAACCAAGTTAAGTTGTCCCATCATTTCATCAGCATTTTCTGTAGCTGAATCCATAGCTGTCATTCTTGAACTAAGCTCACAAACAGCAGACTCAACCATACCGCCATAAACAATAGTATTAATATACTTTGGAATAACATAATTTAAAACAGCCTCCTCATCAGGCTCATAAATAGTCAGAGTTTCACTGCGAGGCTCATCATTATTAACAAAATCATCAGGGTCTAAAGGCAAAAGTTTAACAGACTTTGGTTCACTAGTAAGAGTAGTAACAAACTCTGTATAAACAAAGTACACCTCATCAACTTGACCCTTTTGATACATATCAATTATTTTAGCACCAAGTATAAAAGCATCTGTATAGCTTGGCTTTTCTGAAATATCGCTTATGGAATGGGCAATATCAATATTTTTATGTCTAAAATATTCCCTTGTTTTATTACCTACTGTAATTACAATAGAATTGCCCTTTTGTTCTACAATTTCCATAGCTGCCTTACATACATTGGAATTATAACCACCACAAAGACCTCTGTCACCTGCTACAACTACTATAAGGGTTTTTCCTGAAATATTTCTAGTCTGCATAAAGGGACTTGAAACACCTTTACTGCCTTTTACAACATTAGCAATAACCCTTTTAGTTGCATCAAAAAAAGGTTTATTATCATTAAATCTTGATTTTGCTTTATTTAACTTAGAACTAGCAACAAGATTCATAGCCTTTGTTATTTGCTGGGTGCTATTGACACTTTTTATTCTGCGTTTTATATCACGCATTGATGCCATAGTATCACCTCTCTATTAAATAAATTCTTTCTTACAATTTTCAATAGCAGTTATAAGCTCCTTTTCAGCTACTTCACTAAGTACCTTAGTTTCAGCAATCGATGTTAAAATATTGTTGTGATATTTTTCCACATAGTCAAAGAAATACTTTTCAAAATCAAGTACCTTTTCAACCGGAATATCATCAAGATACTTATTTGTTACAGCATAAAGTATAATAACTTCCTTTTCTACTGAAATAGTCTTGTACTGTGGCTGTTTCAATATTTCAACAATAATTTTACCGTGATTAAGTCTTTCAAGAGTATCTTTATCAAGGTCTGAGCCAAACTGAGAAAAACTTTCAAGCTCTCTATACTGTGCAAGTTCAGTTCTAATAGGTCCGGCAATCTTCTTCATTGCCTTAATCTGAGCTGAACCACCAACTCTTGATACTGAAAGACCTGCATTAATAGCTGGTCTAACACCAGAATTAAAAAGCTCACTTTCAAGGAAAATCTGACCATCTGTAATGGAAATTACATTAGTTGGAATATAGGCTGAAACATCGCCAGCCTGCGTTTCAATAATAGGCAATGCAGTAATTGAACCACCACCATAAGCCTCATCAATTCTTGCTGACCTTTCCAAAAGTCTTGAATGAAGGTAGAAAACATCACCAGGATAAGCCTCTCGTCCAGGCGGTCTTTTAAGAAGCAAAGACATTGCTCTGTAAGCAACTGCGTGCTTTGACAAATCATCATAAACAATAAGTACATCTTTACCATTTTCCATCCATTCCTCACCAATAGCTACACCAGCATAAGGTGCAATGTACTGGAGAGTTGAAGACTCTGAGGCTGTAGCTGATACAACAGTTGTATAGTCCATAGCACCAGAATCCTCAAGACTTTTTACTATTCTAGCAACTGTAGATGCCTTTTGACCAATAGCTACATAAATACAAAGGCAATTTTTACCTTTCTGATTAATAATAGTATCAACACAAATAGCTGTTTTACCAGTCTGTCTATCACCAATAACAAGCTCACGCTGACCTCTGCCAATAGGTACCATAGCATCAATAGCCTTAATACCAGTCTGCAAAGGCACACTAACAGATTTTCTTGTGATTACACCTGGGGCAACTCTTTCAATAGGTCTTGACTTGTCTGTAACAATAGGTCCTTTTTCATCAATAGGATTACCTAAAGCATCTACAACTCTGCCTATCATTTCATCACCAACAGGAACAGAGGCAACCTTACCTGTTAATTTAACAGTTGAGCCTTCCTTTATTCCCATATCAGAACCAAGGATAACAACACCTACATTATCTTCCTCAAGGTTCTGTGCCATACCCATTACGCCATTTTCAAACTCTAAAAGCTCACCACTCATAGCGTTATCAAGTCCATAAACTCTGGCAATGCCGTCGCCAACCTGTATAACCGTACCAACCTCAGACACATCAAGCTTGGTTTTATAGCCCTTAATTTGTTCCTTAATAACAGAACTTATTTCTTCAGGTCTGATATTCATTCTTAGGTTACACTCCTTTACTATGCAAATTTAGTATTAAGCATTGCTTTTTTCATTGCCTCAAGCTGGCTTTTAACTGTATTATCGATTACTCGACCTGCAACAGTTATTTTAAGTCCACCTATAAGCTCTGGTACAACCAATACCTCAACATCAACTTGCTTATTCAATTTATTAGACAATTTTTCTTTAATCTCATTAAGTTTCTTTTCATTAAGTGGCACAGCACTTTCAACAACAGCAGTAACAATACCCTTATAATCAAGAACCTTTTTAAGAAAAGTATCTAAAATTTCAATTAACTCTTTTTCTCTATTTTTATTAAAAACAATCTGTAAAAGTCCCAAAATATCATCACTTACACTACCCTTAAGTGCATTTTGTATAATATTAAACTTTACTTCAGAGCTAATTTCAGGATAATTAAATACCTTTAAAATTTCACTCTCACCAGAGAGTGCCTCGTATACTAATTTTACTTCATCACTGTATTTATCAACACAGTTTTGTTCCAAAGCTAATTGAAAGAGAGCCTCTGCATATCTTTTGGATATTAATCCTGCCATTTAACACCCTCCAAATCAGATATTGTATCATCAACAAGCTTATTCTGTTCCTCCTCAGTCATTTTGGCAGCAATAAATTTGCCAGAAACCATAGATGAAACTTCAATAATCTGCTTCTTGATTTCGTCCTTAGCCTTTTCTTCCTCTCTCTTTATATCAGTCATAGCTCTGGTATGAATATTTTCAGCCTCTGCTCTAGCCTCTGCAACAATCTGTTGACCATTAGCCTTAGCCTGAACTCTAGCCTTTTCAAGTATAGTGTTCTTTTCAACTTCAATATTCTTTAATTTTTTTTCATACTCAGCTTTTAAAGCCTCAGCCTCATTAAGCCTGTTTTGAGCTGTATCAATTTGATTGGCAACTCTTTCTTTTCTATCATTAAGAAACTTAGTAACCGGCTTATAAAGCAATTTGGACAATGCAAAGCAAAGTATACAAGTATTAATTAACTGAATAGCAATCTGTATAAGCGTTTGCTGATCCAGCATTATTACATAACTATCCACCTTCTGACCTCCTTTCAGACTATATTAATTTTTTAATATTAGCCTGCAATTTTGTCAACTAAGGTATCTGTAAATATTAAAATAAGTGCAATTACAAGACCATAAATACCTGTAGACTCAGCTACGGCACAACCTAAAAGCATTGTAGATGTAATAGTACCCCTTGCCTCAGGCTGACGACCTACTGCCTCAGCACCTTTACCAGCAGCAAAACCCTGACCAATACCAGGACCAACACCTGCTATCATTGCTAAACCTGCACCTATTGCAGAACAACCTAATACGAAAGCTCTTGGATTATCCATTTTAAAATCCTCCTTAAAATAAATATTTTTAATTAATCTGGAATTTTATCCTTAACAAATATCATTGACAACATTACAAATATTACTGTCTGTATACAACCAGCAAATACATCAAAATAAATGTGCAAGGCTGCTGGTATACCTATGTTAAATATTTTTAACAAACTAGGCAAATTACCAAGTGCCATATATACCATTGACATAATTATCATACCACCAAGAATATTACCGAAAAGACGGAAACTTAATGATATTGGTGTTGCTATTTCGCTAATAATATTAATAGGCAACAATATTGGTACAGGCTCAAGATAACTCTTAAAATATCCACCTTTAGCAGTTTTAATACCCATAAAGTGAATTAAAAAGAATGTGCTAAATGCCAGTGAAGCAGTTGTGCACAAATCCGCCGTAGGTGACCTCATACCTAAAAGACCAATTAAATTACTCACTAGTATTAGTAAAAAAACTCCAAAAAACCAATTACCAAAATAAGCATATTTGTCTGTCATAGAAGACCTTACAAAAGAATCCATTGACTCTATTGCTAATTCCACAGCATTTTGCAAGCCACTTGGCTTGTACTTGTAATTCTTCATTTTAACTCTTAATATAATGGCTATGAGTATAAGTACAGCCATTATAATCCAAGTATTGATTACAGTTTGTGTTAGCCAAATTTCTGTACCACCAATATTAAACTTGTCAACAATTCTAACACTAGCATCAAGTCCTTCACTTGGATTGGTATCCCAACCAATTAAATGTCCAACTAAACTCTTAACCTCTAGCAAACGAAGTGTCAAGCCCTATTCCTCCTTTCTCTTTATTACTAGACAACTATTTTTTTATTTTAGTGTCTATAAAGTTATAAATATATGTTGCAGGCTGTAATAATAAAAGCCCTACAATCACTCCTATGGGGTTGGCAATACCAAAATAACAAGCACAAACGGCAACTACACAGGATACCGCATACCTAAACATATACATTGCTCTTGCATAGTTATTGGCATTGTCTGGTGACATATCAACAATTTTTTCAAGCCCTCTAGCCATTGATATGACTCTAAAAAGGCATACAGCTACACCTATTGCTACACCTAATAGCCAAGAAATTTTATCACTTGTAAAAAATACACCAATTACCATACATATTATACCTAATATAACTGTAGTAATCATTAGTGAATTTCTGGTTTTTATTACATCATTTGTCATCTTTATTCACCTTGTTATCCTCTTTAAATTTATTTATATCAACATAAGAATCTTTATCCTTAAAAAAACCCTTAACAAGAACATAGACACTTCTAAAACCAGCAAGAATACCAAGCACAGTAAATATAATAAGAAATATTCCTTTTATATTAAATACTTTGTCAATAGCGTTCCCTACAAAAAAACATATAAATATAGGCACAAGCATTGAAATAGCTATTTGAGTAAATAATGCCAGTGCTTTTGCAATATCCTTATTCATTTTTGCCACCTAAATAACTAATTATTACAATATAGCTAATTGTTTATTTATAAATACATTATATCCCAAATAAAATCAAAAATCCATATCTAAATGTTAAAAATTTCGTAACATTTTATTAAACTTAACTTATATTAAGTATTGACTTATGCTAATATTATCATAAGTTTTTATAAATGTAAATAATTAACAAATATTTTTTTATTTTTAAATTGTATAATTTTTCCATTAAACTTTAAATTTTATACATTATTTTACACCAAATTATATAAAATACACTTTTTTAATATTATTAAAAATTTATACATTTTTATTATGGGTTATGTTTAAAAGGACATTTAATAGTACAAAAAAGGCAATGCACTATTTGTACATCGCCTCTCCATATTAGTTATTCATTATTTCCTTCAGCAACGGCCTGACTACCACCAGATGCCTCTCCTGTGCCAGCAGAACTATCACTAGAACCACCAGTATTTTCCGATGAACTATTGTTTGCTGAACTATTGTCTGATACATTGTTACTATTTGTATTGTCTGAATTATCAGAATTTTCTCTACTAGAGCTATTATTAGATGAAGAGCTATACTTTTTCTTTCTTGTTGTATATGATGATGAAGAAGAAGTTCCACTTGATGAACTTCCACTTGAGAATACAACACCACTATATCCCTTATGACTAGTACAATATCCGTCACCTAAAGACTCCTTATCAAAGTAATCTGTTACAGACGGACAACCTGATCTAGCTCTTTTACCGGATATTTTACAAACTTTCGCCTTTTCAACTGTACTAGGCATTTCAAAATCTTTAATAGCTAAATTCTGATGAATTTTAGTCATTATATCACGCCAAATAACTAAATGCTGTGACTGATTAACATTACTCATATTTTTAACGGTTGAATCGTATCTATCATAACCAAGCCAAATACTGGCAACATAATAAGGAGTATAACCTACAAATGTAAGGTCTTTAGAATCAGTTGTTGTACCTGTCTTACCAGCAACTGGCATCTTACCAATACTAGCTTTAGTACCAGTACCAGATTTAATAGTATCTGTCATCATTTCAGTAAGAATATAACCTGTTGATGATTTTAATACCTGCTTAGTTTCCTTATTATTTTCAAGCAAAGTATTACCGTCGTGGTCTAAAACCTTATCATAGAAATATGGCTTTAAATACTGTCCTTGATTAGCAATAGTACCATAAGCTGCTGCAACTTCAAGCTGTGTAACACCATTTGTAAGTCCACCAAGAGCAGTAGCTGCGTGGTTATCATTTTCAAGAGTTGTAAAACCAAAGTTAAGAAGATAATTATAACAAAGGTCAATACCGGTTTCAACCATTATCTTAACAGCAACAATATTCATAGAGTTTTTAATACCAGTTCTAGCATTAACAGCACCTCTATAGCTATTACCCCACCAGTTCTTAGGTGAATATCCGTCAGCTGTAGTGTAAGGTTCATCAACAATAGTTGATGCATTAGTTATTTTACCTAAATCAATAGCTGGAGCATAAGCAGCAAGCACCTTAAATACAGAACCAGGCTGTCTTGCTGAATCTGTAGCTCTATTAAAAGCTCTGTTTACAGTCTTTTCACCTCTACCACCTGCAATGGCCTTAACTTGACCTGTGTGATAATCAATAATAGCCATAGCTGCTTGAGGCTGTTTATTGTAATGTACACTTTCAGCTACAATTTCTTCATTTTCGCCTAAACTAGCTTCAATCTCAGCCTTTTTCTGTGCTGCCCAAGCCTCACCACCAGATTTTGAACGAGCAAACTTATTGTATTGAGAATGTTTCTGTTCTCCAGTGGTTTTATCTTCAATAGAAATCCTATAATCTACATCAATGCAATAATATACATTAGGAAAGTTTTTATCATCATTAAATTCATCATCAACAATCTTCTGTATGTTACTGTCCATATTAGAATAAATCTGCAATCCACCATTGTAAATTACATTATTAGCCTCTTCTACAGACCAATTATATTTATTCTGTAAATCCTTTGAAAGCTGTTCAACAAGGGCATCTTCATAATAACTATGTACAACACCTTCTCCTTGATTTTCTTCATTTTTTATTGAATCGGTTTTTCTTATATTTGCATATACATCTTCATTAATTGCTTGGTCATACTCATCTTGAGTAATTCTGCCTTGAGTCAACATATAATTAAGAATTATAGTTTGACGCCTTCTATTGTTTTCAGGTTGAGTCCTTGGTGAGTATAAGCTAGGATTATTAGTAATACCAGCAAGGCAAGCACACTCTGCAAGAGAGAGTTCACCAGGTTCTTTGCCAAAGTACCCCTCTGCTGCTGTCTTAATACCACTATAACCGTGACCTAAGCCTATAGTATTAAGATAAAGTTCAAGAATGTAATTCTTTGCAGCCTCCTTAGAGCCATAAACCTTTTTAAGCTCTTTTTCATACTTAAGAGCAAGGTACTGCTCCTTTATTTTACTTTTCCAAGTATTATGAACAACCTTAGTTACATTATTTTTAATAAGCTGCTGAGTAATTGTAGAACCACCCTGCATTTGCTTACCAGTAAAAGTTGAATACATAGCTCTTGCAAAGCCTTGAATATCAACACCATTATGGTCGTAAAACCTTTCATCCTCAATAGCAATAACAGCTTGTTGCATATTCTTAGGAATTTGGTCAAGAGTGACATATTCTCTATTTTCTCCACCGTGGAGCTTACCTAATTCCTTGCCTTCACTATCATATATTATAGAAGTATATGTACCAGGTTTAATACTTACAATGCCCAAATCAGGTATACTATTTATAATACCTACATAAGCACCTACAAGTCCGCCACACACAGCAAAACCCAACATAATAGCAATCATAAGCATAGCTGTAAGAAACATTGTAAAAGGCTTTGACCTTTCCTTTTTAATTTTTTTCTTACGCCCATCTGACTTTTTGTGCATATCAATTGATTTTTCACTTGGATGAACTTTTCTTTTTTTATGTGAATTGCTTTTCTTTTTATGCGAGTCATTTTTTTCATTTGACTCATCAATACTTCCAGCAATCTCACTTTCATTATTAAGTCTTTCCTTTTCCCTTTCAATACTCTTTTTGTAGCTTGGAATATCAGTTAATATTTTTGTACCGCCTAAATCTTCCATATTCTTATCAGGTGGATTCATATTATTCCTCCTTAAATATCCATAAACTATATACAAATATATTTTTAACAACTTTATAACATATACTTTAAAAAGTTGTTATTTCAATTATATCAAAAATTATTCAATATATAAAGAAAAATTTTCATAAATTATTATAAAGAAGGTGATTTTATTAAAAAAATTTTGATATATTTTGTTATTTTTATGCTTTTTTTGACCTTATTTGCTATTATTTCATTTAACCGATTTGTTCTTCCTGTTGCTACTGAAATATGCAGTAAATATGCCACAACAGAAATAAACAAAGAAATAAGTAAATCAGCCGACAATGTAATAAAAAAAATGGAAGTCCAAACAAGCGATTTTACAGAAGAAATAACAAACACTGATACCGACCATATTAATGTTAATTCACTGCTTATAAATAGTGTTACAAATCAAATAACAGCAGAAATTTCAAATAATCTAAATATTCTTTCTGATAAAAAAATTAATATACCTATAGGTCTGTTTTCTGGAGTCCCTTTATTTTCTAGACTTGGTTTTAATATGCCTATACATATAGTATCAATGGGTGATGCAAAAGCTGATTATGAAACTCTACTAACATCTGCCGGAGTAAATCAAGTATCATACCAAATATGGCTTAATATAGAATGCAATGTAACAGTAGTCAGTCCTGTACTCGGAAAAAATATATGTGTCAAAAGAAAATTAATGTTAGTAAACACAATATTTAATGGAAAAGTCCCTCAAGGATATGCAAATATAAAATTAAATTAAAAAGAGTGGCGATAACTCGCCACTACTTTTTACTCACCATAAATCTTTCTAACTTCTTCAAGGGCTTTATGAGTACCAATGTCATAGCACTCTCCATTCATAACATAACCATAAACAGGCTTTTTCTTATGCAACCACTGAAGATAGTAACCAGGAGCATCAGGACTATTTCCCTCATCAAGATATTCTTTAAACATCTTAACAGTATCCTTAGTGTACATATAAGTAGCAAAAGCTGCCTTATTACTCTTAGGTTGTTGTGGCTTTTCTTCAAGGTCAAGAACCTTATTACTCTCATCCATAAGCACAACACCTAATTGCTTAATCATTTCCATATCGTCAAACTGCTTAACACAAACACAGTCTGCCCCCTTTTCATTATAGAAATCATAATAATCCTTAAGGCGATATGTAAATAAATTATCCCCTGCAATAATAACTACATCATCATCAATTTTACCCTGTTCAATAGTATAGAGAATATCACCAATAGCACCCCTCTTAGTTTCATCAGAATCAGTGCCGTCATCAATAACAGTAATAGGCTTAGGATTAGGAGTATTAGCTGCCCATTCCTCAAAGTTTTTTGCAAACTTATGATTGCTTATTACAAAAATAGAATCAACTGCATCAAGCGTATTAATTTCTTCTAAAATGTAATTAATAATCGGCTTTCCCCCAACAGTTAATAATGGCTTAGGTGTATTCTTAGTCAACGGGTAAAGTCTTGTTGCATAACCTGCAACTAAAATTATTGCTTTCATTATTTTTCTCCTTAAATATTAAATTTTATAGTATATATTATATATCAATTTTTAACATTTTTCAACAACATTTTTAAATAAATCACGCAATATTTTATCAAACTTTACCGATAATTTAGCTTTAAAAACCTTATTATTAAGATATTGCAAACATCCACAATCAAATTTCATAACAAGTTTATAGCTATGTAAAAACTGATTATCCAGCTTAAAAGTATTGTAAAAATATTTATTTACACCTATATTTCCATATTTTCTATCACCTATAATAGGGTATCCTATAGACTTCATACAAACTCTAATTTGGTGACTTTTTCCTGTTTCAAGTTTAATTTCAAGTAGTGTATATTCTCCATTTGATGCTAAAGGCTTGTAAAAAGTACGGATGAAACTACCCTCATTACTTTTATCACTAATAAATGCAATATTATCTCCATTTTTACTATGATAGCCTTCAATAACTCCAGCCTCCGTTACATTACCATTTACTATAGTAATATAATATTTATCAATAAGTTTTTCTTTAAAGCCTCTGTTAAGTTCCTGCACTGCCTGTAAATTTTTACCCATAGTTACAATGCCACTTGTATTTAGGTCAAGCCTATTGCAAATAGACGGTACAAACCCCATAGAATTATTAGGATTGTAGTCACCTTTTTCACTTAAATAATACAAAAGTTGGTCATTTAAAGTATTAGTTTTATGTTCCTTATCTGGATGTACAATAAGACCTTGTGGTTTATTAGCTAAAATAATATTTTCATCTTCATAAACTATTTCAAAATTCCTAGATGCTTTTTTAATAGTTTTATTTTCTATAAATTTATTAATTGTTTCATCAGCAAGAAATAACTTAATTACATCATTATTTTTAAGCATTTCACTACCATCTGCTTTTTTATCATTTAGCTTAATATTTTTCTTTCTAAGCATTTTGTAGATAAATGACTTAGGTGCAAGACTCATATACTTCATAAGAAATTTGTCAATACGCTGACCTTTTTCATTATTTGTGATTAAAACTTCACGCATACTATTCCTCGTCAGTTTCTTCTGGAAGAGTAAGCACTTCCTCCTGCTCATAAACAATAGGTTCTAATCCAAAATGCTCTCTTACTTTATTTTCAACTTCAAGACAAATTTGAGGATTATCTTCAAGATACTTCTTAGCATTTTCTCTACCTTGACCAATTCTAATTTCATTGTAGCTATACCAAGCACCACCTTTTTGAATAACATCAATATTAGCTGCAAGGTCAAGAACATCACCAATATGGCTAATGCCAGTACCGTACATAATATCAAATTCAGCAGTCTTAAAAGGAGGTGCTACCTTATTTTTAACAACCTTAGCTCTAGTTCTGTTTCCAATAATTTCAGTACCATTTTTAATTGAATCAACTCGTCTAACATCAATTCTAACTGACGCACCATACTTTAAAGCAGCGCCACCAGTTGTAGTTTCCGGATTACCAAACATAACACCAATCTTAGAACGAAGCTGATTAATAAAAATAACAATGCAGTTGCTTTTGTTAATAACAGCTGCAAGTTTTCTAATAGCTTGTGACATAAGTCTAGCCTGACCACCCATAGTTGCATCACCCATTTCACCCTCAATTTCACTCTTAGGTACAAGAGCAGCAACAGAATCTACAACAACAATATCAATAGCACCAGAACGAACCATTGTTTCAGTTATTTCAAGAGCCTGTTCACCAGAATCCGGCTGAGAAACATAAAGCTCATCAATATCTACACCTAAATTTCTTGCATAAATAGGGTCAAGAGCGTGTTCAGCATCAACATAAGCAGCGGTACCACCAAGTTTTTGAACTTCTGCAACAATATGAAGAGCAAGAGTAGTTTTACCACTACTTTCCGGACCATAAATTTCAGTTATTCTGCCTTTTGGAATACCACCAATACCAAGAGCCAGGTCAAGAGAAAGTGAACCAGTAGGAACAGCCTCTACAGAAAGGTCAACCATATTATCACCAAGTTTCATAATTGAACCTTCACCGAAATTCTTTTCAATTTGCTTTAATGCCATTTTCAGTGACTCGCCCTTGCCTCCATCATTATCTGTATTATAATCTAAAATTTTGCTTTTCTTTGCCATTTTAATCCTCCATATTTTCAAGTTCAGATTTTAAAAGTTCAATAACAGCTAAAGTTGACGCTTTCCTTATTTCTTGCCTTGAACCTTTATTCATTAATTTTTTAACAACAGTCTTACCCTTAATAGTAACACCAATATAAACAAGTCCAACAGGTTTTTCATCTGTACCACCACCAGGTCCAGCAATGCCTGTAGTTGACAAACCTATGTCTGTACCACTAACCTTAGCTACACCAATACACATTTCCTCAGCAGTTTGCGGACTAACAGCACCATAAGTTTCAAGAGTTTCGTTTTTGACACCAAGAAGTCTGTGCTTGCTTTCGTTAGTATAAGTAACCATACCATTAATAAAAGCTTGAGAAGCTCCTGCATAATTAATAAGTGTTGCTGCAACCAATCCACCAGTACAGCTTTCAGCTGTAGCAACAGTCATTTTTTTATCAATAACAGCCTTCATTACAATATCTTCAATATTTTCATTCATAATACCACACTCTTTCTAAAATAGTATAACAGAGAAAAATATAAAAATCAACAATTTTATAGAAAATTTATTCTATTAATCGAAAATTTGTTTAAACATATAATACAAATATAAGTCTTATAACCACAAGCCCAACAAGGGTCAATAAACTTGCTATATTAATAAGTTCAAAAGACTTTATAATGTCATTGTAATTTACATCTCTTTTAGCATCACCTATAATAACTCCTGTTTTTTTTGATTTAAGTTGAATACCTAAAGAACCAGCACAAAAAGCAAGAAGTAATCCTCTATTAATAGAGCTGACATTATATCTGTCACGATTTAAAATTTTAAGTCCTGATTTACAATTAAGTTTAAGAACCTTTGCCGACACAAGAATAAAAATCATAGCAACTCTTGTAGGTATAAGTTCAGCAATATTTTTAAGAATTCTAGCAATAATATTACCTGTGGCATCATTAATAAGAACCAACACTTTATAAACAACACCACCTGTACCTCCAAACAGCATTATAAAAAATATAGGTGCAATAACTTTGTCAATAGAAGAATCCATAATCATAACAATAATATTTTCAGCTATTTCCTTAGGCTCATCTGTTTGACCTTTTTCAGTTATTTTATTAAATAGCCTTGTTGCATTTTTAATATAACCTCTTTTTAATGCCTTATGTACGCTTTCTGCACTTGTCTTAATAAGTTTACAAGATATACAGAAATAGTATATTATACTTTGTAACATAATAGATGCTATCATATTATAATACTCTACAAAATAAATAATACCATAAACAATAGCACCAGAAAAGGCAATAATAAAAATAGTTACAAATATAGCCAAACTTCCACTAATTTTTCCATAAAAATTTTTAAGCTCCTTAAGTATTAATAATTTTCCTTTTTTTAATATCTTAGGTGTGCCTATAATCATATCAAGCACATAACCAATTACAACACTTATAACTACAGACATACAAAACCTCCCTACTATTTATTAATAAACCACAATATAATAAATTCAACATAAATAACAAATTCAAGAAGTACAATATAAAAATTAACACTTTCATCAGTAAGTCTATGAGTCTTTTTAGATGCTCTATAAGAACCATAATAAATTATAACAGTAGTAATAAATACCATTATAAATTTAGTGAAGCTCATCATTTCAAAAAATGTTAAAGTTGCCATAAGCCAAACTACAGTAATAATAGAAACTGGCATTTTTGCAGATTTTTCAGTAAGTTCCTTATAAAAACCTTCAACCAATCTATCATTATCAATAATCATAAATAAAGCAGTTATTCTAGCTAATATAACTACTGCTGACACAATATAAGCTCCCTTTGTTCCCAAAGTAACAAAGCAACCAAACAAGACAACAAAATAAATAGCTATAGGTACAAAAGCAGTAATTTTTATATATTCAAAAATTCTAATTACTGTATTAAAACTCTTATTGCCTATAATAGCTGTAAAAATAACAGTTGATACAAGACTTGCAACAACACTATTAATATTAAAACTATTAACAACTATATACCACAATCTAATAACAATTGCAACAATAACACCAATTAAAGGAAAATAGCACAAAGTAAATCTGCCCTTAGCATTTTCTGTCTTAGCCTTAAAAATATTTATATTGCTGAAAAGTGATAGTGCCTGTAATAAATCTCCCATAAATCATATCTCCTTTATTTATTACGACCAATATTCTAATCACTATTTTACCATATATTGATTAAATAGTAAATAAAAAACAGTCTCCCTATTTACAAACCCCTTTGAAGATTACAACCATCTTCAACAATCTATTATTTAGTTTAAATATTAATAAAACAAAAAATTCCTCACCAACTATATTGATGAAGAATTTTTATTTTACATTATTTATTATTTATTAGCAGAAAGGTCAATATTTAAAGCCTTTGCAATTTCTTCCATACCAGCCTTTGCAACTGCTACAGCCTTTGCACCTTCTTCAATTTCAGACTTGCTCTTTCTACTCTTGTTATCTAACATAGCAATAACAGTTGCATTGTTATTACAGTATTCAGCATAAGCCTTAGACTGTTCATCGTTCATTTTATCTGTATATTTATTTAAAACAGTAGCATAACCATCAACAACTAAAGCAGCTTCCTTTAATGTAGTAATATCAGCATTCTCAGCTGGTGTTTCAACAGATGAACCACTTTCAACATTATCAGCCTTTTTAACTGTAACATTAACTGTCTTAGTTTCCGCATCCCATTCTACATTATAACCAAATGTTTCAGATAAAAATCTAACTGGAACCATTGTTCTCTTATTAATAATAGTAGCCGGAACATCAATTTCAACAGCACTGCCAGAAACTAAAAGCTCCTTATTACCAATGACCATAGATGCCTTAAGACCTTCATTTTCAAAAGAAACGGTTTTTGTTTCTGCATCCCAATTTACAGTTGTGCCAAGTGATTCAGCAACAACTCTAACTGGAACCATTGTTCTGCCACTAACAATAACAGGTGATTGGTCTGTTACTACAGCCTTACCTTCAATAGTTAAATTAGCCTTAGTATAGTCTTCAGCTAAAGCACCAGTAGTTAAAGCTGACATTGCCATAAGTGATGCTAAAGTAAATGCAATTTTTTTCTTCATAATATTTTCCTCCATTTTTTGCATAAATCACCTTATTATTATAAAACATTTTTAATAATTATGCAATTAATATTAAAATTTTCATTTATTTATTATCAATAGCACCAATAGCCTTAATAACAAAACAATTTTCAGCAGGTACTAAATTTGTACCCTTTCCAAAGTTTTCTCCTTCAGTTATATTAATTTGCTTAAGTTCAATTTCATCAAAATAATTTTTGTGCATTAAGTCAATAAGTTTATAAGCTGTATCAAAACTCGATGTTACAACAACAGCTCTCACCCTATTTTCAAAAGCAATGCGTCTAATTAAGTCAACTGTGTCACCATAATAATTTTCAACAAGAACAGCATCTGCCTTAGGCAAATCCTTAATAACCGTTAAGGCATCACCTGTTATTGCTCTAACATTATTTATAGTGTACATATTACAGTTTCTTTCAACTAAATCAAGGGCAAGTTCATCATTATCTATAGAATATATTCTACTTTTGTCACTTAAAAGAGCCATTTCAACAGTCATTGCACCACAGCCGGCACCAATATCATATATAACCTCATTAGCTCTTAAATCTAAATCTCTCATTAGAACAGCTCTAAGATTTTTATTAAGCATTGGCAAGCTGCCCTTTATTAAGCTATCATCACTAACAAGACTTGATGCTTTACCATAACCAACATTTTCAAAATACATAACAGTCAAACTATCATAGTCACCATTAGCTACTTCATAAACATATCCAGTAGTGATTTTTTCATCATCAAACGAAAGTCTTTCTGCAACACAAGCTGCTACATTTTCAAATCCGTTGTTTTTAAGGAGATTTAAAACATCATTAGTATCACCATCAGTAAAAACAAAAACACCCTTATTTTCAGCTACAGCTTTTAAAACATTGTCTGTTCTACTATCTACAGCTACACAATTAGTCCAATCAATACCAAGTCTTGCAGCAAGATAAGATATAGAAGACACCCCTTGTACAATTCTAACTTCATATCCCTTAAGATTTTTTATAAACTCAGCAATACCATTTAAAAGACATACATCACCTTGAGTAATAACTGCAAGTCTATTGTAATAATGAGAACTTACAAAGTTTTCAATTTCTCTGGCACTATAAGCATAATGAAGCTCCTTATTCTTAATGCCAATGCCTTTTATAAGATCCTCACTGCCTAGTATAACCTCACATTTATCAATTGCCTCACAAGCCTCAATAGTCATATTTTTAGGATTACCTACACCTGCACCAATAATATACACTTGCTTAACAGCATCAATAGCCTTAACCCTATTAACTACCTCATCTACATCAAGACTTCCGTCAGATGCACTAACAATAACCATAATAATATTAGTAACCTTTGATGCTTGATACATCATTTTAAGCCTTGCAAGACTTTCATCATCACTAGCTATAATATATTTAATACTATTATCATTAATTATGCCTATAAGTTCTTCTTCAGTATAATCTAGTATATCATTTATTCTACTTAAACTAACACCATTAGCAGCAGCCAGCCTCAAATAACTATTTCCCTTAGGTAAGTCTAGAAATACTCTTTTTCTACTATCTACAATGTTAGAAAACTTTTCAATATCCTTTATGCCAGTTGTAAAATAAACATTACTTCTAGTCCTGTTTACCATAGTAATAACATCATCCATAGTTTTACAATAGGCAACATCTAAATTTTCTTTTACTTCTTTAAGTTTAATATACTTTTTAGAAACTACCACTTCTTTTATATATTCGTGAATAGTCACATCGGCAATATGCACACCGTCTATAACTACATCAGGCTCAAATTTATCGTATTCTGCCTTAATATAATCCTTTGTAAGCTTTTCACCTGTATGAATATAAATATTGCTTTCCTCAGGATATTTGCCTTCAAGTTTTTCTGCATAAACATCAATTATTACATCAAGCTTTGAAAGCCTTTCACAAAGAGAGATACACTCATTTAAGCCTGCAAAAAGCATAACTCTGCTCATTAATATTCCTCCTTAAGGAAACAAATTTTATTCATTAATCCACTTTAAATAAGCATTTACAAAAAGGTCAAGGTTACCATCCATAACAGGCTGAACATTACCAGTTTCTGCACCAGTTCTATGGTCTTTAATCATATTGTAAGGATGGAAAACATAACTTCGTATCTGACTGCCCCAAGCAATATCCTTAACCTCACCTCTTATGCCTTCAAGCATTTCACCCTGTTCCTTTAACTTTAGCTCATAAAGCTTTGCTTTAAGCATCTTCATAGCCATATCCTTATTTTGGAACTGGCTTCTTTCATTCTGACACTGAACAACAATATTAGTTGGAATATGTGTAATTCTAATAGCTGATGATGTTTTGTTTACGTGCTGACCACCTGCACCACTAGCTCTATAGGTATCAACTCTTAAATCATCAGGATTAATTTCAACTTCAATATCTTCATCAATTTCCGGCATTACATCACAACTTGCAAATGAAGTATGTCGTCTGCCACTTGAGTCAAAAGGCGAAATTCTAACAAGTCTATGGATACCCTTTTCACCCTTTAAATATCCATAAGCATTTTCACCGGTTACCATAAATGTAACAGACTTTATACCAGCCTCATCACCGTCTTGATAATCCATAAGGTCAAAACCAAATCCCTGCTTTTCTACCCAACGACTATACATTCTATAAAGCATTGATACCCAATCACACGCCTCTGTACCACCTGCACCAGAGTGAAGAGTAACAATAGCATTACAATGGTCATACTGACCTGTAAGAAGAGTAGAAATTCTTAAATGCTCAAACTCCTCCTCAAACTTTACTCTCATTTCCTTAGCTTCATCAACAACAGAGTCATCATCCATCTCGTTTCCCATTTCAATAAGAGTCATTAAATCATCATAATCTGACCTAAGTTTTTCATAACCTTCAATTTTGTTTTTAAGTTGCTTTGTCTGTTGAAGATTTTTCTGTGCTTCTTCCATATTATTCCAAAATTCTGGGTCACCAGCAATTTCTTCAAGCTCTGCAACTTTTTCTTTTGCTTCATCTATATTTAATGAATTTTTAAGTCCTTCAAGACTTTCATTATATGAGGCAAGCTCTGTTGCCATTTGGTCAAGTTCAAATATCATAAAATCAACCTTTCTATAAATTATAGTTTAATATAGTTAAATAAGTAATAGATAGTAATTAATAATGTAGTATACTAACTAAAATCCCCTATTTCGATAAGTTAAATTATAATTTATTACTTCTTAATATTATTACTCTCAACATTAAAATATAGGTGTGCCTTTAGACACACCTATATTTTAACTTAAATTTTACTCAAATCTACCACAGCACTGCTTATACTTTTTACCACTACCACAAGGACAAGGGTCATTTCTGCCTATCTTAGGTTCTTTTCTAACCTTAGTAGTACCACCTGTTGACTCGTCCATATTAGTTGAAGTTGGCTGTGCAACCTGTTCTCTTTCAAGACTCTTTTCTGGAGTTACAATTTGAATATGGAACAATGTCTTAACAATATCATTTTGAATGTTATTAGAAAGTTCCTCAAACATATCATAACTTACAAACTGATATTCAATAAGAGGGTCTCTCTGAGCAAGAGCTCTTAACATAATACCCTGACGCATTTGATCCATATCATCAATATGAGCCATCCACTTTGTATCAACAACTCTAAGAGTAATAACTCTTTCAAGTTCTCTCATCATTTCGCTACCATACTCGTTTTCTTTTGCGTCATATTTAACAATAGCATCATTGTAAACTCTTTCAACAAGCTTATCTTTAGTAATAGTCTGAATATCCTCATCTGAAAGAATAAACATATCTTCAAAACCAAAGTATGGTCTAATAAGCTCATTAAATTCTGTCATATCCCATTCTGTTGGGTCATCATCATTAAGGCAAACTGCATCAACACTTCTAGTAATAACAGCCTTAACCATATTTAAAATTTTATCCTTAAGGTCAGCTCCTAAAAGAACTTCCTTTCTCTGTGCATAAATAATTTCTCTCTGTTCATTATTTACCTTATCATAATCAAGAAGTCTCTTTCTAGCTGAGAAGTTATTACCTTCAACCTTCTTTTGAGCATTTTCAATAGACTTAGTAAGCATTTTAGCTACAATAGGTTCATCTTCCGGAAGACCAAGTTTCTTAATCATTTCAGCAGTTTTTTCTGAACCAAAGAGTCTTAATAAATCATCTTCAAGTGATAAGTAAAACTTAGACTCACCTGGGTCACCCTGACGACCAGAACGACCTCTTAACTGGTTATCAATTCTTCTTGATTCGTGTCTTTCTGTACCAATAATCTTAAGACCACCGACTTCAACAACACCTTCACCAAGTTTAATATCTGTACCTCTACCAGCCATATTAGTAGCAATAGTGACAGCACCCATTTCACCGGCTTTAGCAACAATTTCGGCTTCTCTTCTATGGTTCTTAGCATTAAGTACTTCGCACTTAATACCCTCTCTCTTAAGCATTGAACCTAAAAGTTCTGATATTTCAATATTAACAGTACCAACAAGAACTGGCTGTCCCTTTTCGTGAGATTCTACAACCTCTTTAACAACAGCCCTATACTTTGCTGCCTGTGTTTGATAAACAATATCATTTAAGTCCTTTCTAATTACTGGCTTGTTAGTAGGAATACAAACAACATCCATACCATAAATAGCTCTAAATTCAGCTTCTTCTGTCTGTGCAGTACCTGTCATACCTGACTTCTTTTCATACTTATTAAAGAAATTCTGGAAAGTAATAGTGGCAAGAGTCTTACTTTCTCTTTTAACCTCTAAATGCTCCTTAGCCTCAATTGCCTGATGTAAACCATCTGAATATCTACGACCAGGCATCATTCTACCAGTAAATGTATCTACAATAACTATTTCTGGCTCACCCTTATCGTTTTCAGTTACATAATCCTGGTCCTTAAACATATTGTAGTTAGCCTTTAAAGCATTGTTAATATGATGAAGCAATGCCATATTTTCAGGGTCAGAAAGATTTTCAACATTAAAGAACTTTTCAGCCTTTTCAACACCCTGCTGAGTAAGTGTTGAAGTCTTACCCTTTTCATCAACTACAAAGTCACCCTCTTCTTTAAGCTCTTCTCTAATAAGAGGATTCATAGCTTCATCTTCATTTAAAATCTGACCCTTTGTAAGAGTCTTAACAAACATATCAGCAAGCTCATAAAGTTTAGTAGACTTGTCAGACTGACCAGAAATAATAAGTGGTGTTCTAGCTTCATCAATAAGTATTGAGTCTACCTCATCAATAATTGCAAAGTGAAGACCTCTCTGTACAAGGTCCTTTTCATAAACAACCATATTATCTCTTAAGTAATCGAAACCCAATTCGTTATTTGTAGCATAAGTAATATCACAGTTGTATGCTTCCTGTCTTTCAGACTTTTCCATATCGTGATAAATAACACCAACTGTAAGTCCCAAGAAACGATGTACCTGACCCATTTCTTCAGCATCTCTCTTAGCAAGATATTCGTTTACTGTAACAATATGAACACCATTACCAGCAAGAGCGTTAAGGTAAGCTGGACAAGTAGAAACTAAAGTTTTACCTTCACCTGTCTTCATTTCAGATATACGACCTTGATGTAAAACAATACCACCAATAAGCTGTACATCAAAATGACGCATACCAAGTACTCTCTTAGATGCTTCTCTTACAACAGCAAATGCCTCAGGTAAAATATCATCAAGTGTAGCACCATCGGCAAGTCTTGCTCTAAACTCATCTGTTTTTGCTCTAAGTTCATCATCACTTAACGCTTCCATTTCAGGCTCAAGAGAGTTAATCTTTGCAACTACAGGTTTAATTTTCTTGATTTCCTTGTCGCTGTAAGAGCCAAATACTTTTTCTAAAAAACCCATTTATTTACACCTCATATCTTTTTAGGTTATTTCAATATTATACTAGTTTATATAATAACAGATTTACCCTACTTTATGCAATAGTAAATTTACTATTTA